>JAEZXF010000512.1 GCA_023419995.1 Pseudomonadota bacterium
TGCCGATGCCGACCGCGGCACCGGTGCCGACGCTGTTGCCGACGCCCGCGCCCAGCGCGGCATCGATCCCGTTGCCGATGCTCGCATCGACGCCGAGCCCGGTGTCGCCGGCCCCGGCCCCGACCGCGGCGTCTATGCCGCTGTCGGTTCCCAGTCCCACGCCGACGCCGATGTCGCCGATGCCGACACCGACCTCGAGCGCCTGCGCCGGCACGCTCAGCATCAGCGCGAGCGCGCCGCCGGCGGCAATCCTGTTCAGGATGGAGAGATTTCCCGTCATGACCGACTCCTGCGAAGTTGCTTTCGGGACGTTCCGCCACAGGGCGGGTACGGTCTGACTACGTTCCGGCCGGTCGGTCGGTTGCCGGCGTCGTCGCCGGTTGGTTTGGCAAGGCATAAGGGATCCCGGCGCTTTCGACTGAAATTCCCGAAAGCGCCGGCTCGTCCCGCGGGGGCGGGTCAGGCGAAGGGGCGGCCTTCCTCGGTGCGCTGGAAATGGATCATGTCGAGCGCCAGCGACGGCTTGCCGAGCGCGGTCAGCGTCGCGTGCGCCTGGCCGCGATGGTGGGTCTGGTGGTTGAAGAAATGCGCCAGCGCCGGCGCGAGCCGCTGGCTGATCGTGCGCATGTCGGTCACCGTGAGGTAGGTGAAGCGCCCGGCAAAGGCCTTGTCGGGCAGGGACTCGATCCAGCCGACGATGCGGTCGTCCTCGGCCTCGCGCGCCACGCGCAGGGCGGGCAGGGCAGGGTAGAGGATGGTGTCGAGCGCCGCCGGCGCGGCGCCCTCGCCGGTGAAGCGCTTCATCCAGATGCAGTCGGCGACGAGGATGTGGTTGAGCGTGGCGACCAGCGGCCCGAAGAACGCGCCGGTGTCGCGCCCGAGCTCCTCGGGCGAAAGCTGTGCCGCCGCGTCGTAGACGAGCGTGTTGGCCCAGCGGTTGTAGGCCGCGAACATCTGGAAATGCCTGCGCATGGGATCCTTCCGGCTTTCCTGTTCCCGCGACACGGGCGCATGCGGTGCGCGCTTCGCGATGTCGCCTGCCTCTTCACATTGTTCCTGGGTGCTTGTATAGACCCGCCACTTTCCCTTTCCGATACTGATGAAGGACGAGCAATGGCGATCGAACGCACCTTTTCGATGATCAAGCCCGACGCGACCCGCCGCAACCTGACCGGCGCGATCACCAAGATGCTGGAGGATGCCGGCCTGCGCGTGGTGGCTTCCAAGCGCGTCTGGATGAGCCGCCGCGAGGCCGAGGGCTTCTATGCCGTCCACAAGGAGCGCCCCTTCTTCGGCGAGCTGGTGGATACCATGACCTCCGGCCCGACGGTCGTTCAGGTGCTTGAAGGCGAGAACGCCATCCTGAAGAACCGCGAAGTGATGGGCGCGACCAACCCGGCGCAGGCCGCCGAGGGCACCATCCGCAAGGTGCACGCGCTGTCGATCGGCGAGAATTCCGTCCACGGCTCCGACGCGCCGGAGACGGCCGCGCAGGAGATCAGGTACTGGTTCTCCGACACCGAGATCGTCGGCTGAGACCCGCTCGCGGGCCGGGGCCCGCGCTGGCTTGAAGGAAAGGCCGCGGCGCGATCCGCGGCCTTTTTCATGCGCTCCGGCGGCTTTCCGTCCGTCCGCCGCGATGCGTCTCGACGAAGGCGACGAAGTCGGCGGGCGGCAGGGCGGGGCTGTAGAAGTAGCCCTGGAAGAAGTCGCAGCCGAAGGCGCGCAGGAACGATTCCTGCTGCGCCGTCTCGACGTGCTCGGCAACCGCCGTCAGCTTCAGCGTCCGCGCGGTCCCCAGGATCGACTTGACCAGCTGGCGGTCGCTCTCGCTGCGCTCGATGTCGGAGACGAAGCCGCCGTCGATCTTCAGCTCGTCGAAGGGCAGGCGCTTGAGGTGGGCGAGCGAGGAGAAGCCCGCCCCGAAATCGTCGAGCGACAGGCGCACGCCCAGCCGCTTCAGCGCCAGCATGCGCCGCGCGATGATCTTGCGGTCCTTCGCCATCACGCTTTCCGTCATCTCCAGCGTCAGCAGGCGCGGGTCGATGCCGTGGCTCTCGATCAGCGCCGCGAGGTTAGGCACGAAATCGTCGCCGGCGAGCGACAGGACGTTGATGTTCAGCGACAGCCGCAGGCCCGCTGTCGCCGGCTGCGACTGCCAGCGGGCGAGCGCCGCGATGCCCTTGGCGAGCACGAGGCCGCCGAACTCGCGGATAAGCCCGAACTGCTCGGTGAGCGGCACGAAGCGCTCGGGCAGCAGCATCCCGCGCTGCGGATGCGGCCAGCGGCACAGTGCTTCGGCGCCGACGACGCGGCGGTTCTCGTCCATCTGCGGCTGGAAGTGCAGCTCCAGGCCGTCATTGGCCAGCGCGGTCTTGAACTCGTCCAGCAGGTGGTAGCGCTCGGACTCGGCGCTCATCGAGTGATGGTCGTAGAGCGCCATGCCGTTGCGGCCGCTGGCCTTGACCCGGTACATGGCGATGTCGGCGTGGCGCAGGATCTCGTCGCTGCTGGCGCTGCCCTTGTCGAACACCACGATGCCGATGCTGGCCGACGAGCGGTGGTTGAAGCGGCCGATGCGGAAGTCCTCGCGCATCGCCGACAGCACCTTGTTGCCGGCGAAGATCGCGGTGCGGGTGGCGGTCGCGCGGTCGCGGCCGGCATCCTCCAGGATGATGACGAACTCGTCGCCGCCGATGCGGGCGACGGTGTCGTTCGGACCGATGCAGCCCTTCAGCCGGTGGGCCACCTGGATGAGGAACGTATCGCCGACGTCGTGCCCGCGCGTGTCGTTGAGCGTCTTGAAGTTGTCGAGGTCGATGAACACCAGGGCGCCGCTGGCGTCCTGCTCGCGGCAGCGCACCACGGCGCGCGCCATGCGGTCGATGAACATGCGGCGGTTGGGCAGGCCGGTCAGCGGGTCGAAGAAGGCGAGCTTCTCGATCTCCGTCTCGGTCGTCTTGCGGGCGGTGATGTCGCTGACATAGCCGTGCCACATCACGCCGGTGTCGATGACCTCCGGCTTGGCGTTGATCTGGAGCCACTTCGTCGTGCCGTCGCGCAGCGTGACGCGGTACTCCTGGTCCCACGACGCGCCGGGTTGGTGCCCGGAGCGCGCATTGTCGAGGAAGGCCTGGCGGTCGTCCTCGTGGACCATGGTGGTGATCGCCTGCGGCGACAGGATGCTCTCGTCCTCGCCCAGGCCGTAGAGCGTGCGGAAGCCGCAGCTCATGTAGGGCACGGTGTAGGAGCCGTCCGTGTGGCGGACGAACTGGATGAGGCCGCCGGGGATCTGGTTCGACAGCTTCTGCAGGCGCTCCTCCGCCTGCAGGCGCGTCACCGTCTCGGTGATCTCGCGCACCGAGCCCTCGTAGAACAGCGGCTTGCCGGTCTTGCGGTCGTAGACGAGGCGGGCGGATTCGGTGATCCAGATGCGCTCGCGCGTCTTGTGGCGATGGACCTCCGACACGAAGTTCTCGACGAAGCCGTTGCGCCGCAGGATCTCGCGGAACTTCAGCGCGCGGCCCTTCTCGACATACCAGCCCTCGGTGATGTCGCCGACCGACGCCAGCATCTCCTCCTCGGAGGCATAGCTGTTGAGCTTGGCCAGCGCCTTGTTGGCGCTGAACACCTGGCCGTCCGGCGTCGAACGGTAGATGCCCTCGTAGAGGTTCTCGATCAGGTTGCGGTGGTTTTCCTGCTCCGCGCGGCTGCGGTGGTAGAGCCTGCGGAAATGCATCGACGCCACCGTCGCGCCGCCGGCAAGGAGCCCGGCCGCGAGCATCGACAGGACGCCCGCTCCCCCTTCGGCCAAAGATCCCAAGAATTGAAACATGAAGTTGCCCACCACCCGTTTCGCTGCGCAAGTTAGCCGGACGGTGTTTCAAATGATCTAATGATTTTTCGATATGCGCAGTAAATATTTCCGATGCTTAATGCAGTGTAAATCAC
>JAEZXF010000528.1 GCA_023419995.1 Pseudomonadota bacterium
GCGATGGACTCGCCCGGCTCGCGCTCGAACGGGACGGCGGCGCGCGCGACGACCGAGCCGTCGGCGCCGAGAAGGTCCGCGCGGATCAGGTAGTTGCCGACCGCCAGGTCGCGCCTGGCCTCGACGAGGAAGCGGCCGCCGTCGGACGCGACCGCGTCGCCCAGAAGCTGCGCATCGGCATAGACGCGCACGGTGCGGCCGGCATCGGCGCGGCCGGCGACGAAGATGGTGCCGCCCTCGATCTCGACCGCCTCGACCGCAACGGTGTGGGTCGCGGCCGGTTGTCCGGCCTCGGCCTCGTCGGCCTCTTCGGCCGCAGCTTCCGTGGCATCGGCTGGTGCGGCGGCCTGCTCCTGCGCGCCCTCGGCGGGCGCGGGCGCCTCGCCTTCGGCTTCCGCCACCGCCGGCGCGGGCTCATCCGACTCGCTCTCGGCCTGCGCCGTCTCGGGCGCGGCGGCCTCGGCCTGCGGCTCGGGCGCAACGTCCGCCGCAGCGGCCTGCTCCTCGCCCCCGGCATCGGCCGGGGCGGCATCGGCGGGCGCGGCTTCGGCCGGCGCCTGCGGAACGGTAATCAGCTGCGCCGGCGCGCCGGGCTCCTCGACCATGGCGAGCACCTGACCGTCCTTGGTCTCGGGGATGGAGACGATGGCGGTGCCGGCCGAAAGAACGGCCTCGCCGTCGGGGCCGGTGGCGCGCAGCGCGATGCGGTAGTCGCCGGGGGCGAGCGGGTCTTCGAGCACGACGACGAAGTCGCCGCCCTCGCCCGCCGACGCCTGACCCAGCACCGTTTCGCCGGAAAGCACCTCGACCAGCGCCTGCGGGCCGGCCTTGCCGGCCACCAGCACCGAGCCGTCCGGCTCGACGCGCAGCAGGTCGAAGACCGGCGGCGCCAGGCGGTCCTGCTTCGGCGTGGTGACGGTTTCCTCGGGAGCGGCCTCAGCCGGCTCCCCGGTCGCGGCCGGCGCTTCTGTCGGCGCGGGCTGCTGCGGCGGCACCTGGAGAGCGGGCGCGACGACGGCCGGCGGCGGCGCCAGCCACGGATCGAGCAGGCCGGTCACATAGGCGGTTCCGGCAGCTGCACCCACCCCGCCAAACAAGAACAGAACAGCCTTAACCCAACCCGCCATTTGCCCGTATCCCTAGCCCGAGTTCACTCGCGTCTAGCCTGTTTTGCCGGCGTCTACAACAAAAAGCCCCGTGCCGCTTGACCGGCAGCGGCGCCGCATCTTCATATCCGGTGATGAATCCGATTCGATCCATCTGCGTCTATTGCGGCTCCTCCACCGGACGGGGCGAAACCTATGTCCAGGCCGGCCATGCGCTGGGCCGCTCGCTGGCCGAGGCCGGCATCCAGCTCGTCTACGGCGGCGGCACCCGCGGCATCATGGGCGCGGTCGCCCGCGGCACCATCGAGGCCGGCGGCAGGGTCACGGGCATCATCCCCCGCTTCCTCATCAACAAGGAGGCCGCCCAGTCGGCACTCGGAACCCTCGACGACGTCATCGTCACCGAGGACATGCACACCCGCAAGCACACGATGTTCGAGAAATCCGACGCCTTTGTGGCGCTTCCGGGCGGCATCGGCACGCTCGAGGAGGTGGTCGAGATCATGACCTGGGCGCAGCTCGGCCGTCACCGCAAGCCGATCGCTCTGGTCAACATCAACGGCTTCTGGAACCCGATGCTGAGGCTGATCGACCACATGCGCGCCGAGGGCTTCGTCCATACCGGCCATCTGGTGCAGCCGCTGGTGGTGGACACGGCGGAAGCCGTCGTCGCGGCGGTGATGACGCAGGCGGCCGCCAATGCCGAGATCGCCGCGCAGGGCGACCCGCGCGTCATCGACCGGATGTGAAGGACCGGCAGCCGCCCGTTTCCCGGGGCTGCCTAGCCGGCGTCGCCTTTCGACGCCTTGCGGCCGGCGAAGATCGACCAGGTGTAGAGCGCCAGCGCCAGCGCGATCAGGCCGAACGCCACCATGCGGTCGACGCCGAACGGCTCGCCGAAGGCGAAGACCGCGATCACCGCGATGATGGTCGGCGACATGTATTGCATGATGCCGATCGTCGAGATGCGCAGCATCTTGGCCCCGAAGGCGTAGAGGATGAGCGGCACCGCCGTGACGGGGCCGGCCAGCGCGAAGAGCCCGATATTCGCGCCGCCATCGGTGAAGAAGTGGCCGCGGCCGGCCGCCTCGAGCCACACCACGTAGGCGAGGCTCGGCAGGGACAGGAGCAGCACCTCGAGGAAGAAGCCCTGGCTCGGCCCGATGGGCAGCGTCTTGCGGAAATAGCCGTAGGCGGCGAAGGTCAGCGCCAGCGCCAGCGAGACCCACGGAAGGCCGCCGGCCGCGACGGTGAGCACGAGGACGGCGAGCGCGGCGAGCGCCACCGCCACGACCTGCAGCCGGTCCAGCCGCTCGCCGAGGAGCGCGGCGCCGAGAAGCACGGTGACCAGCGGATTGATGTAGTAGCCGAGCGCGGTCTCCACCGTCCTGTCGACGGCGATCGCCCAGATGTAGATGCCCCAGTTGAGCGAGATGATCGCCGCGGTCAGCGCCGCCATCAGCAGGGTGCGCGGCGAGCGCAGCGCGGCGGCGATGTCGCCCGTGCGCCCGAGCATCAGCAGGACGACGCCGGCGACCGGAACGGACCACAGCACGCGATGAGCCACCACCTCGATGGGCGGAATGTGCGCGACGGCCTTCATGTAGAACGGCAGCAGGCCCCACAGGAGATAAGCGGAAAAGGCAAAGAGGAAGCCGCGGGCGGCCTGCGTCTCCCCTTCCGGCGCGGGTTGCCCGCCCTGTGGCGCCGGCGTCGCATCGTCCTGCATCGGCC
>JAEZXF010000245.1 GCA_023419995.1 Pseudomonadota bacterium
GGCGCCGGCCGCGTCACGGCGGTGGAGTTCGAGCAGGCGGGGGAAAGGCGGCTCGTCGCCGCGGACGCGGTGGTGCTCGCCAGCGGCGGCTACGGCGCGAACCCGTCGCTGATCGCGCAGCACATCCCGTCGATGACACAGGCGGCCTATTGCGGCCACCATGCCAGCACCGGCGACGCGCTCCGCTGGGGCGCGGCGCTCGGCGCGGCGAGCGCCGATCTCGGCGGCTACCAGGGCCATTGCGTGGTCGACGGCCACAACCTGCCGCTGACCTGGGCGCTGGTCATCCGCGGCGGGTTTCAGGTCAACGCCGACGGGCGGCGCTTCTCCAACGAGATGAGCGGCTATTCGGAGCAGGCCTCCGAGGTGCTGAGCCAGCCGGGCGGCACGGCATGGACGATCTACGACCGCCGCTGCGAGGAACCGGCCCTGACGTTCCAGGACTATCATCGCGTTCTGTCGGCCGGCGCGATCGTCGAGGCCGACGGCGTCGCGGCGCTTGCCGTGGCCGCTGGGCTTCCCGAAACCGCGCTCGAGGCCAGCTTCCGCGAGGTGAACGACGCCATCGCCGGCGCGCGCCCGGATCCATTCGGCCGCGACTTCTCCGGCGCGCCGCCGCTCGCGCCGCCGTTCCTGGCAGTGAAGGTTCGCGGCGCGCTGTTCCACACGCAGGGCGGGCTCGCGGTCGACGGCGCGGCGCGGGTGCTGCGGGCCGATGGCTCGGTCCTCCCCAATCTCTTCGCCGCCGGCGGCGCGGCGCGCGGCCTCTCCGGTCCGTCGTCCTTCGGCTATCTCGGCGGCAACGGCCTCGTCACGGCGATAGTGCTCGGCCGGCTGGCCGGCGCGGGCGCGGCTTCGGCACGAGGCGGCATCGTAGCGACCATGCAGGAAGGTTCCACACATGGCTAGGGTTCTGGTTGTCGTCCCGTTTCCGATGGACGAGGGCAACGTCGCCAAGCGCCGGGCGCAGCTCGACGCGGTGCGCCTCGGCGACGGGATCACGTTCGACTACAAGCCGGTGAGCATCGCCCCGGCCAACTATGTCAGCCAGCAGGATTCGGTGCTGGCCGACATCGGCATCCTGGAGGCGGGGCTGCAGGCGCAGGCCGACGGCTACGACGCGGTCTGCATCGACACGGTCAGCGATTCCGGCATGGCGGCGCTGCGCTCGGTGCTCGACATCCCCGTCATCGGTCCGGGCCGCCACGCCATGCTGGCGGCGCTGATGCTCGGCGAGCGGTTCTCGATCCTCGCCATGTGGGACCGCTGGCGGCACCTCTACACCAAGACGCTGGCCGAGCTGGGCCTCCAGCACAAATGCGCCTCGCTGCGCGCGGCCGGCCTGCAGCCCAACAACCAGAGCCTGCTCGCCGGCAAGGAGGACGAGTTCTTCCCGGCGCTGCACCGGGCGGCGCTACGCTGCGTCGAGGAAGACGGCGCCGACGTCATCATCCTCGGCTCGACCACGATGCACGAGGCCCATGCCTATCTCGCGGAACGCTTGCCGGTGCCGGTGATCAACCCCGGGCCGCTGACCTACCGGCTGGCCGATGCCGCCATCAAGCTGCGCCTGTCCCACAGCCGCGTCTCCTATCCGTCGCCGTCGCATGTCGCCGCCGAGGCGCTGGCGGCGATGGGCAGCGTCGCGCGGCAGGCATGAGGAGACCGTCATGACCCGCATCCTGCTCCTGTCGCCCGCCGATGCCGACCTCCTCTCCGGCGGCCTTCCCGACGGTCTCCTCGACGGCGATACGCGGATCGTCCACCGCGCGGTTGCCTATGCATCGTGCCCGCCGGTCGGCGCGCACGACTGGGCGCTGGCCGACCTCGCCGTGCTGGCGGCGGGGCAGCGGGCGCAGGAAGAAGGCTTCGACGCCGTCTGCCTCGCCGACAGCGGCGACTACGGCGCCAATGCGCTGCGATCGGTGGTGGACATCCCCGTGGTCACGGCTGGGCGGTCGGCGATGCTGCATGCCTTGTCTCTGGGCGCGCGCTTTACGGTGCTGGTGACGGAGCGCGACCACGTCCGCGTGAAGAAGCTCGTCCACGAATACGGCTTCGGCGGCCAGTGCGCCGGCATCCGCCTCGCCGGCCGCGACGGCGTCCCGCAGGATCCTGCCGGACAAGCCGACGTTCTCGTGCTCGCCGGGGAGACGCGCAGTGCGCGCGCCGATCTGCCGGGCGGCGCGCCGGCGGTCGATCCCGTGGCGCTGGCGGTCAAGCTGGCCGAGAGCTTCGTCGGCCTCGGGCTCACCCACAGCCGGGTCGCCTATCCCGAGCCGCAGACCCGGAAGGCCGAGCTGATCGAGGCGATCGCGCGCTGAACGGCTATCTACCCCGGAGACACCCGATGACCGACCCGTTCCCCGCCCCTCTCGACCGCGACGCGGCGATCGCGCTGATGGAGGAGTACTTCCGCTGCGTCGACGGCAAGGACGTCGACGGCCTGATGCGCCTGCTGACCGAGGACTGTCATGTCCGCATCGAGACCGACCGGCTCGACCATGTCGGGCGCGACACGGGCGTGCGCTCCATGTTCGAGCGGCTGTTCTCGCGCTATGCGCGGATCTGGCACGGCGACTTCTCGTGGGTGTTCGACGGGCCGGCCCAGCGCATCGCCTGCCAGCTCGAGGTGGTGAACACCGACCACGAGGGGATCGCGCACCGCAAGCACAACGCCTCGTTCTACCATCTGCGCGACGGCAGGATCTGCTTCGCCGGCATCTACATGAGCGGCGTCAACGCCCTCGTCTGAGCCGGTCTCCGCCGTGGGCGCGCGGCTGCCCCGCGCCTATGCCCGCGATGCCGCGTCGATGGCGGCGGCGACGTCGCCCGCGATCAGCGGGTCGAGCAGGCGCTCGACCTCGCCGCGCCACGCGGCGTTCTCAACCAGCGCCGCGGGGAACAGGCC
>JAEZXF010000547.1 GCA_023419995.1 Pseudomonadota bacterium
ATGCAGGCGCGCGACGGAGGCCATGTTGCTCGCCGCCGCGACGACGGAAGGTTCTTCCGTCGCCATCGGGATCAGGTAGTCGCGGCCGTTGATGGTGAAGTTGGCGGCGACGCCGAGCGGAATCGCCAGCGTGCCGACGACGTTCTCGATCATGCGGTCGGCGATGGCCATCATGCCCTCGCTCGACGAGCGCAGGCTGGCGAGCTCGCTTTCGGCCAGCCCGGAAGCCTCGACTATGGTTCTGAACCGTTCGGCGGGCGAGAGTTTATAGAACCCCGGAAGGCGGCTGTTGACGGACATGAAAGGCGGATCTCCCAGAATAAAGGTCGGGAAAGCCTAGTGGGCGGGCCGCCATCCGGACAATGTAGGCAGGATACACTGCGCCCTTGTTCCTTGGTGCATTCGCCACAGCGTCGAAGGCCGCTCAGGCCTCGTTTCTCAGGCGATGCATGCGCAGCGCGATGTGCACCTCCAGCGCCCGCGACGGATCGGCCCAGTCCGGGCTGATCTGGGCGATGGCGTCCATGCGCTGGCGCATGGTGTTGACGTGGATTCCGAGCAGGTCGGCGGCCTTCTGCATGCTGCGCCCGGTGTCGAGGAAGGCGAGCAGCGTCGGGGCGAGCTGGCTGCGGCGCTGCTCGTCGTGCTCGACGATCGGGCCGATCGACGAGCGCAGGAACAGGTCGACCGCGTCGTCGCCCTTGCCGCCGAACAGCAGCGCGTAGATCGACAGCGTCTTCTCGAACACCACCCGCCCCTGCTGCCTGAGGCCGTGCAGCACGGCGAGGCAGCGGCAGAGCGATTCGTACTCGGCCGACATCCTGTCGATCGAGGCGACCGGGCCCGAGATGACGATGCTGAACTTCTGGCCGAACGCCTCCTCGAGCTTGCGCGAGATCCGCTCGGCCATGCGGCCGGGATCGGGCACCGTGGTGACGACCGCGAGGTCGCCCTTGAACTCGGCGAAGATGGTGTCGCGGCCGGCGAGAAGCGGGCGGAGCGCCGCGAAGGCCTGGGCCGCGGTCAGCCGGTTCAGCTCAACGAGCATGACGGTGACGGGCCACGACAGGGAGATGCCCGGCGGCAGCCGGCGCCCGGTCTCGGGCGAGAACGGGTCGTCCGTGCCGCGCAGCAGCGCCGAGACGGTGTCGGCGACGTCGCGATGCGCGGTCTGCGCCACCCGCTCCAGCGACAGCAGCACGATGGCGGTGACGATGGCGCTGCGCTCGAAGGTGCGGGTCTCGGCCGCCGACAGCGGCTTGGCGCGCGACAGGACGAGCGCGCCGAGGCGGCCCGAGCCGCCCATCGCCGCCGCCACCATGGTGACGCCGCCGTCCGGTCCGGGAAGCTGGATGCAGCGGCCGACCCGGTCGCTGTCGCGCACCGCCCGCGCCAGCTGCTCGTCCGGCAGGTGGGCGGGGAAGGTTCCCGAGATCAGCTTGCGCGTCTCGTCGATGACGCCGCTCTCGCCCCTGAGCAGCTTCGACACGCGCTGCGTCAGGTCCTCCAGCGTCCCGCCGCGCGCGATCAGCTCGGTCAGCTGCTCATGGGCGACCGCGGCCTCCTCGATGTCGTCGGCCTTGGCCTTCAGCGCGGCGTTCGCCTCCTTGGCGAGGCCGAGCGCGCGCTGCGCCTCCTCCAGCAGGCGGGCGTTCTCGATCGCCAGCGCCGCGAAGGCGCCGAGCGAGGACAGCACCGCCATCTCCTGCGGGGTGTAGGAGCGGACATAGCGGTCGCCGACGAAGAGCACGCCGATGACGTGGGCCTCGAGCTCCAGCGGGATGCCGAGGATCGAGACGATGCCCTCGCGGCCGATCGACCGGTCGATGCCGTCGTCGTGGTCGAAGCTGGCGTCGGCCGAGTAGTTGTTCGAATAGAACGGCCGCCGCGTCCGGGCGACGCTGCCGCAGACGCCGATGTCGCGGCGCACGCGGATCCGCGCGAAGTCCGGCGAGACGACGCCCTCGGTCGCCCTGACGTAGAAGTCGTCGCGCTCCTCGTCCTCGGCCGACAGGTAGGCGATGTCGCTGCCGACGAGCTGGCGCGCGCGCTGGACGATCGCCTGCAGCACCTGGTCGGTGCTGCGCAGGGCCGACAGGTCGCGCGCGGTCTCGTAGAGCGCCGACAGCTCGAGCTCGCGCTTGCGCTTGTGCTCGAAGTTCGAGCGCAGGCGCATCGCCGTGGCGACGGCCTTGCCGACCTCCTCGGCGCCGTCGCCGGCGGCGTCCCGCGCCTCCTCGGCCAGCCGCTCGAAGCTCGACAGCGGCGGGTCGTCGTCGAGCAGCCGCAGCAGGCTGCCGTAGCAGGATGCCGGGTCGAACGCCTCCTTCGAGGCCACGGGCATGGCAACGATGCGATTGGCCACTCGCTCCTCCCTTTTCACGGCCCGCCTTCTTCCGGTCGTGCGGGTCCAGTGTGGTGCTACACCCCGGCGCCGTCACGGGGAATGTATTCCGACGACATAAACGAGGTCAATTTATGTAGGCTTGCCATATTCTGGCCCGACGGCTCCGCGCCCTAATGTGCGGGCGAAACATCGGAGCCGAAACATGCCGGACAGCGTTCGCATCGTGGAAGTGGGGCCGCGCGACGGTCTCCAGAACGAGAAGACCACCGTGCCGGTGGAGGTCAAGGTCGAGTTCATCCGGCGCCTCGCCGCGGCGGGGCTGCGCACCATCGAGGCCGGCAGCTTCGTGTCGCCGAAGCGCGTCCCGCAGATGGCGGACACGGCCGAGGTTCTGCGCCGCCTCCCGGCCGACCCGGCCGTTCGCTATCCGGTGCTGGTCCCCAACATGCAGGGCATGGAGGCGGCGGTGGTGGCCGGCGTGGCCGAGGTCTCGGTGTTCGCCTCGGCCTCGGAGACGTTCTCGCAGAAGAATATCGGCTGCTCCATCGCCGAGAGCATCGAGCGCTTCCGCCCGGTTCTCGACCTGGCCGGGGCGCGGTCGGTCGCCGTGCGCGGCTACGTCTCCTGCGCGCTCGGCTGCCCGTATGAAGGCAAGGTCGCCACGGATGCGGTCGTTTCGCTTTCGCGGCAGCTTGCCCAGATCGGCTGCTACGAAATCGCGATCAGCGACACCATCGGCATCGGCACGCCGCGACAGGCCCGCGAAATCGTCCGCGCCGTCGCCGGCGAAATCGGCATCGGCATGCTGGCCGTCCATTTCCACGACACCCGCGGCCAGGCGCTGGCCAACATCCTGGCATGCCTGGAGGAGGGCGTCGGCGTCGTCGACGGCGCGGTCGCCGGTCTGGGCGGATGCCCCTACGCGCCGGGCGCGTCCGGGAACGTCTCGACCGAGGATCTCGTCTACATGCTCGAGGGCATGGGCGTCGCCACCGGCGTCGACCTCGACCTCGCCATCGAGGCCGGGCGCTTCATCTCCGCCCGTCTCGGGCGCGAGACCGGATCGAAGGTGGCGCAGGCGGCGGCCTCGTCCGGTCATCCGCGGCAGGCTATGTAACTATTCCACGCCAACGCAATCCGCCGATGTGGCGCACCGACATTGTCCGTGCGCCGGCCATCGCGAACAATCCGCTGCAGGGAGGAAGTCATGTCGGAACAGTCCGCAGGTAACGGGGCCGGGATCGCCGGATCCGGGCCGTTGAAGGGGGTCACGGTGCTCGACATCACGCGTGTCGTGGCCGGCCCGTTCTGCTCGATGCTGCTGGCCGACCTCGGCGCGACCGTCATCAAGGTCGAGCATCCCGACGATCCCGACTACGCGCGGACCTTCCCGCCCTTCGTGGCCGGCGAGGGCGACGCCGAGTTCAGCGCCTTCTTCGCCCAGTTCAACCGCAACAAGCTCGGCATCACCCTCAACCTGAAATCCGACGAGGGGAAGGCGCTCTTGCGCACGCTGGTGCGGCGCGCCGACGTGCTGGTCGAGAACTTCCGGCCGGGCACCATGGACAGGCTCGGGCTCGGCTACGAGGTGCTGAAGAAGGAGAACCCGCGGCTGATCTACACGGCGATCAGCGGGTTCGGGCGCACCGGGCCGAACGCCTCGCGCCCCGCCTTCGACAACACCGGGCAGGCCGCGGGCGGGCTGTGGTCGATGAACGGCTTCGCCGACCGGCCGCCGGTCAGGGTCGGCACCATCATCGGCGACCTCGCGGCGTCGCTCTATGCCGCCATCGGCACGCTGGCCGCGCTGCGCGAGGCCGAGCGCGGCGGCGAGGGCCAGGTGGTCGACGTCTCGCAGCAGGATTCGGTGCTGACGCTGACCGAGAACGCGGTGGTGCGCTACACCACCAGCGGCGAGGTCGCCTCGCCGCTCGGCAACGACCATCCCTTCGTGCGCCCCTACGGCCAGTTCCCGTGCAAGGACGGCCACGTCTTCTTCGGCGGCTACACCGACAAGTTCTGGCGCATCACCTGCGAGATCTTCGGCGAGCCGGAAGTGGCCGACGATCCCGAGATCGACACCATGGAGAAGCGCTTCGACCAGGACGTCGCCGCGCGCCGCGTCACCCCGATCCTCGAGCGCTGGTTCAGCCGCCACACCAAGGCGGAGCTGGAGGAGATGGCGGGCGACCGCATCCCGCTCTCCGCGATCAAGACCATCGCCGAGGTGGTCGAGGACCCGCACATCGCCGCGCGCGACATGATCGTCAAGGTGCCGGTGGCGGGCAGGCTGGTGCGCATGTTCGGGCTGCCGATCAAGCTGTCGGGCACGCCCGGCCACGCCTGCGCCAAGGCGCCCGAGCCGGGCGAGCACAACGCCTTCGTCTATTCCCGCCTTGCCGGCCTGACGCCGGAAGAGGTGGCGCGGCTCGCGGCGGCGGGGGCGATCTGATGGCGATCGAGCTTCACCGCGACGGCCATGTCGCGACGATCCGCATCGCGCGGCCCGACAAGCTGAACGCGCTGTCGCTCGCCATGTACGACGACCTCGGCCGGGCCTTCGCCGAGGTGCGCGACGACGACGGCGTCCGGGCGGTGGTGCTGACCGGGGCGGGCGAGCGCGCCTTCTGCGTCGGCGCGGACCTGACCGAATCCATCCCGGCGCTCGCCAGCGACCGCTTCGACATCAGTGCCTGGGATCCGGCCCACCTCAAGAACGCGGGGTTCTACAAGCCCGTCGTCTGCGCCGTGCGCGGCCTGTGCATCGGCGGCGGTTTCGAGATCATGCTGGCGACCGACATCCGCATCGCCGCCAGCGACGCCGTCTTCCTGCTGCCGGAGCCGGCGCACGGCTTCGTGCCGGCGGGCGGGACGCTGGTGCGGCTCGTCCGCCAGATCGGCTACGCGCATGCGATGGAGATCCTGCTTCTCGCGCGCCGCTTCGGTGCCGGCGAGATGGCGGCGAAGGGCGTCGTCAACCAGGTGGTCGAGCCGGACAGGGTCGAGCCGGTCGCCCACGAGATCGCCGCGCAGATCGCCGCGCTCAGCCCGACGGCGATCCAGACGATCAAGGAGGCCGTGCTCACGCTGCAGGACCTGCCGCTCGGGGAGGCCTTCGCGCGGGAGGCGAGGCTCGGCCAGCGCACCTTCACCAGCGACGACGCAAGGCGCGGGCTGGAGGCCTTCGCCCGGCGCGCCGCCGGCGGCAGCGGGACGCCGTCATGAGCGCGCCGCAGACCGCCGCGCCGCTGCAACGGTGGTCGCCGGCGCGCTGGCTGCGCCGGCTCGGGCCGACGCAGGAGACGATCGTCGGCCTCGCGGCGGTCGTCCTGTTCCTCGTCTTCTCGCTGCCGCTCGACAACTTCCTGTCGCCGGGCAACATCCTGACGCTGGTGCGCAACGTGGCGGTGCTCGGCATCCTCGGGCTCGGCATGGCGATCGTGGTGATCGGCCGCGGCGTCGACCTGTCGCTGATCGCGGTCATGGCCGTGTCGCTGACGCTGTCGATCGTGCTCGCCAACAAGGGATACTCGTTTCCGGCGGCGCTGGGGCTGGGGCTCCTCTTCGTGCTCGCGGTGGCGGCGGTCATGGGCTTCCTCATCGCCTATGTCGAAATCCCGGCGATCTTCGCCACGCTGGCGGTGTCGGCCATCGTCTACGGCCTCGGCCGCGGGGCGATCGCCGACCTCGACGTCAACAACCTGCCGAACGGCCTCGACTGGTTCATCTTCCTCGGCCGCGGCAGCGTGCTCGGCATCCCGCTGCCGATCGGGCTGTTCGGCGCGGCCGCGCTCGTCCCCCACCGCTTG
>JAEZXF010000053.1 GCA_023419995.1 Pseudomonadota bacterium
CTGCTTCCCTGTCATGGAAGAGGGAACCCGTCCGGCCCGGTTCCGTTCCGCAATCGACGTTCCCGGTTGCTTCGAAAGGCTGCGCAATGGCCATTTCCCGGCTCGTCCTCCGCTTCCTCGTGCTCGCTGCCGTCTGCGGCGCGGCGGTGGTGCTCTATCGTGCGCTCGGCCGCTACACGGTCGAGGAGATCGTCGCCTCGGTCGGCGCCATTCCCGCGGCCCGCCTCGGCGGCGCGTTCGTCTTCGCGGCCGCCTCCTACCTGTGCCTCACCTGCTTCGACTGGCTGGCCGTGCGCTATGCCGGCAAGCCGCTGCCGTGGCCCCGCACGGCGCTGGCCTCGTTCGTCAGCCTGTCCATCGGTCACAATGTCGGGCTGGCCGCGCTGTCGAGCGGCGCGATCCGCTACCGCTTCTATTCCCGCTGGGGGCTGGGCGCCGGCGAGGTGGCCAAGGTCATCCTGTTCTGCGGCATGACCGTCGGGCTGGGGCTGGCGGTGCTGGGCGGGCTCGCCCTCCTTCTCTATCCCGGCGAGGCCGCTCGCCTTGCCGGGCTGAGCCGGCCGGCGCTGGCGGGGTTGGCCGCCGCCTGCCTTGCCGTGCCGGTTGTCTATCTCGTCCTGGCGGCCTTCGTGCGCACGCGGCTGCGGTTCCGCCGCTGGACGCTCGATCTGCCCGCCCTGCCGCTCGCCGCCGGCCAGGTGGCCATCGGCGCGCTCAACTTCGCCTGCGTCGCCGCGTGCCTTCACCAATTGCTCGCAGCGTTCTCCGAGGTGGCCTATCTCGGGGTCGCGGCGGTCTACGTCGTCGGCAACGTCACGGCGCTGATAAGCCATGTCCCGGGCGGGTTGGGCGTGCTGGAGGCGACGGTGCTCTACCTGCTGCCGGCGGGCGCGGCGATCGGCGCGCTCATCGCGTTCCGCCTCGTCTATTGCTTCGTGCCGCTGCCCATCGGCCTGCCGCTGTTCCTGGGCAGCGAATATGGGCTGGGCGGCGGCAGGCCGCGCTGCCGGTCAGAGGGCCCCGGGCATCAGGCGCGCCACCGCCGAGGTGACGATCTCGCGGGCCTTCTGCAGCGGACGGAGCGGCCTCTTGGGGTCGAGCAGGGCCGTGCCGAAAAGGGGCGAGGTGCCGCCATCGGGATCGACGGCGAACGGCCGCAGGCCGCGCGGCCGCCGGTTCAGCCGGTCGATCGCGGCGACCAGGGACCCGTGGCGGGTCGCGGCCGCGGCGCCCTTCGGCGAGACGTCGAGATGCTCGCCCAGCAGCCGGTCGCGCAGCGCGGCGATGGCGCGCCGCTCGTCCGCGTTCCTCGCCTCGACCGCGACGTCGCATTCCATGTCCAGCCCCTCGGACCGGTTGTTGAGGTTGGACGAGCCGACCCGCACCAACGTGTCGTCGACGATCAGCACCTTGGAGTGGATGAGCACCTCGCATTCCTCTCCGGCGGCGTCGGGGACAACGGCGTACATCACGCGCAGCCGCCCGAAGCGGTCGGCCTTCTTCAGGCGCCGGATCAGCCGGTTGCGGTTGTGCGCCATGACGAACTGCTCGAGGACGCCGCGCGAGCTGCTGGTGACGAGGATGGCGATGCACGGGCCGTCCGGCTCGCGCAACCGGCGCGCCAGCGCCTCGCCGACCTCGAACGAGGCCAGATACTGCGTCTCGATGTAGATGTGGCTGCGGGCGGCGGCGATTGCGTCGTGGGTGAGCTGGATCGTCTCCTGCCGCTCGTCGAGCCCGGGCAGCGCCGGCACGGCGCGCGCGATGGCGGCCCGGCAGCCTTCCATATGCGGCGCGAGCTCCTCCGGCCATTCGGCGGGGAGCGCCGCGACCGGCGGGACCTTCTCGCCGACCGCCTTCTTCCAGCGCCAGCGGGCGAGGTCGGCGGCCGCGCGCGCCGCCGCGCCGCAGAACATCGTCTGCACGTCGTGGACCGGCCCGTAGGCCTTGCCGTTCGGCCGCGTGCGGTGCGGGCAGCGCACGGGATGCGCGCCGGTGTCCCAGCGCGCGGCGGTCAGGTCGATGCCGCCGACGAAGGCGACGGCGTCGTCCACCGTCACGATCTTCTGGTGGTGGGAGCCGCGCACGGCGTGGCGCCAGTCGAAGTGCAGATGGATCCGCGGATGGCTCCAGCCGTTGCGCCGGAACAGCTTCAGCGACTTGCCGGAATAGACCGGCCCCATCGCCCAGACGAGGATGTGGATGTCGAGCTCGGGCGTCTTCTCCACCAGCCCCATCAGGAGGTCGCCCAGCGTCTCGCCGTCCTCCTGCGGGCGCAGGCTGATGTCGGGGTTGAAGTCCCAGCCGACGATGCGGATCGACCGGCGCGCCGTGCGCAGGGTCCGGTCGAGCGCGCGGAAATACTCCTCGCCGTCGATCAGGAAGGCCAGTGCGTCCGCCTTCTCGATCCGCCAGGCGTTGTGCCCGGGCAAGAGGATCGAGCCTTCGGGCGGGAGAAGTGCATGGTCGTTCATACCGAGATCCCCGGGGCTTGTTGCACAGCAACTCGCGTCGGGGACGATGGTTCCTGTCGCGCCGGCGATCCCCCGGGCGAGCCGGCCGGCTCCCTGCCGCGCCCAAAAAGCCAGGCAGGCGACGTTCCCGCCTTGCAAAATGCGCCGGGGGCGTGGATATCGGCAGGAGAGGATCGAACCTGTCGAGGCGCGCTCGATGCATGATCAGGATCGCTCGGGCGAAAGCGACCCAGGCGCGGGTGAAACGGCGCGAGGGGAGTTCGATCACCTGTTGCGGCAGATCGAGAAGGAACCGGTGCCGGAGCGACTGCTCGCGCTTGCGCTGGAATTGCAGGCCGCACTGGTCGAGCGGCGCAGCCGGTCGCGCGGCGAGGAAGACCCGGACGACGCCTGAGGTGCGATCCGCGGGACGCGGCGCGGCATGTCCGGAGGGGACGGATCGGGGCTTTCCGGCGTTCGGTGCAGCCCTTTCAGCCCGATGACAGGAACCTTCCCGGCGGCTATTCTCACACGCTTCGGCGCAGGCCCGTCTGATGCGGCCGAGGGGACGAGAAGACGGCCGAGGTTGTGCTGATGCTCGATTCCATGAATTTCCTGGACGGCGGCGGGAACATGGGGGCCGCGATCCGCGACCATGACTGGTCCGCCAGCGATCTCGGCCCGCTGCAGACCTGGCCGCCGGCGCTGAAGACGGCCGTCAGCATGGCGCTCAGCTCCAAGTTTCCCAAATGCATCGTCTGGGGGCCGGAGATGATCGTGCTCCACAACGACGCCTTCCGTCCCATCCTCGGCGACAAGCCGCCCGCGCTCGGGCGATCCTTCCGCCAGGTGTGGAGCGAGGTATGGCACGAGATCGGCCCCATCGCCGAGCGCGCCTATGCCGGTGAGGCGACGTTCATCGAGGATTTTCCCCTCGTCATCGACCGGTTCGGCTATCCCGAGCAGTGCTACTTCACCTTCTGCTACAGCCCCATCCGCGACGAGAACGGCGTGGTGCGCGGCATGATGGACACCGTCATCGAGACGACGGGAAAGGTCGAGGCGCAGCGGCAGGCCCGCCTTCTCAACGGCGAGCTGGAGCACCGCATCAAGAACGCGCTGACGGTGATCCAGGCCATCGTCAACCAGACCTTCCAGTCGGCGGTGGACAAGGAAGACGCGAAGGAGGCGCTGGTGGGGCGCATCGGCACGCTGGCCGACGCGCAGGCGCTGCTCACCCGCTCGAGCATGGCGGAGGCCGGCATCCGCGACGTGGTCGAGCATGCGCTCGCGCCGTTCCGCACGGGCAGGGGACGGTTCCAGATCGAGGGAACGCCGGTCAACCTGTCGACGAAGCAGTCGCTCTCGCTGGCGCTGGCCATCAACGAGCTCGCCACCAACGCCCTGAAATACGGCGCCCTGTCGGGCGAGAGCGGCGGGGTGACGGTCGCCTGGACGGCCGGCCGCCCCGGCACCGAGGACGAGCTCAGCCTGCGGTGGATCGAGCATGGCGGCCCGCCCGTCTCGAAGCCGAGCCGCAAGGGGTTCGGCTCGCGGATCATCGAGAAGGTGCTGGCGCAGGACTTCATGGGGAAGGCGCTCATCTTCTACGATCCGGAAGGCGTGCGCTTCGAGCTCACCACGCGCATGACCCGGGTCGGCGGCGACCCCCGCTCGGGCGAGCCGGGCTGAAGCCGGCCGCGCCGCGGCGGCCATCGGACGGCCCCTGAAAGGTGCCGGCCCTGCCCGTGCGCAGGGCGGCGCAGGAACCATTCGGGCCGCTCTCGCATTCCTGTCTCGGTACAGGAATCGACATGGACATCCGCACTTTCCGCAGGAACTATCTCACGCGCCCGATCTTCAGGCGGGCGGCAACGGCGCTGCCGCCGATCTCCGACACCGAGCGCGAGGCGATCGACGCCGGCACGGTGTGGTGGGACGGTGCGCTGTTCTCGGGCAATCCCGACTGGCAGGAACTCCTCGACATGCCGCCCGCGCAGCTCTCGGCGCCGGAGCAGGCGTTCATGGACGGTCCGGTGCGGGCGCTTTGCGCCATGATCGACGACTGGAAGATCGCCTGGGAAGACCACGACCTGCCGCGGGAGGTCTGGGACTTCATGCGCGAGAAGAAGTTCTTCGGCATGATCATCCCGGAGGACTATGGCGGGCTCGGCTTCTCCAACGCCGCCCATTCGGAGGTGGTCCGCACGGTTTCGTCCGCCAGCGTCGTCGCCGGCGTGACGGTGATGGTGCCCAACTCGCTCGGCCCCGGCGAGCTGCTGATGCATTTCGGCACCGAGGAGCAGAAGCGCCACTGGCTGCCGCGGCTGGCCGACGGACGCGAGATACCGTGCTTCGGCCTGACCTCGGAGGAGGCGGGCTCGGACGCCGCCGCCATGACCGACACCGGCGTGGTCGAGTACGGCCTGCACGACGGCCGCAGGGTGCTCGGCCTCCGGCTCAACTTCGCCAAGCGCTACATCACGCTGGGGCCGGTCGCCACCGTGATGGGGCTCGCCTTCAAGCTGCGCGATCCCGACAACCTGCTGGGCGGGGGCGAGGAGCGCGGCATCACCGTGGCGCTGCTGCCGACCTCGACGCCGGGCGTCGTCCATGGCGAGCGCCACATTCCGCAGTTCACCCATTTCCAGAACGGCCCGCTCTCCGGCAAGGACGTGTTCATCCCGCTCGACTGGATCCTGGGCGGCCAGAGACAGATCGGGCAGGGATGGAAGATGCTGATGACGGCGCTGGCAGCCGGGCGCGGCATCTCGCTGCCGTCGCAGTCGGCCGCCTCGGCGGCGATGTGCGCGCGGGCGACGGGCGCCTATGCCCGGGTGCGCAGCCAGTTCGGCATCCCCATCGGCCAATTCGAGGGCATCCGCGAGGATCTCGCCGACCTCGCCGCCAACGCCTACCTCATCGACGCCGCGCGTCGGCTCACGGTGGCTGCGCTCGACCGAGGGCACAGGCCCTCGGTGATCTCGGCGATCATGAAGTACCACGCCACGGAGCGCATGCGCCGGTCGATCGAGAAGGCGATGGACATCCACGGCGGCAAGGCCATCATCGACGGGCCGAACAACCACATGGGCGGCCAGCATCGCTCGGTGCCGATCGGCATCACGGTCGAGGGCGCCAACATCCTCACCCGCAACCTGATGATCTTCGGCCAGGGCGCTATCCGTTCGCATCCCTTCCTGCTGAAGGAGATGGAGGCGCTGTCCGACCCCGACGAGGAACGCGGCCTCGACGCCTTCGACGGTGCCGTGTGGGGCCATGTCGGGCACCTGCTGAAGAACGCCGGGCGTGCCTTCGTGCGCGGCTGGTCGGGCTGCGCCATCGCGCCCGCGCCGGGCGAGGCCGACCTGCCGCATCACTGGCAGCGGCTGTCGCGCTACGCCTCGGCCTTCGCGCTGCTCGCCGACTGCGCGCTGCTGACGCTCGGCGGCGCGCTCAAGCGCAGGGAGATGATCTCGGCCCGGCTCGGCGACATCCTGTCGGAGCTCTACCTGCTCGCCGCGGTGCTGAAGCGCTACGAGGACGAAGGCCGGCAGAGAGCCGACCGGGCGATCGTCGACTACCTCATGGTCCAGGGCGAGGAACGCATCTGCGCCGCGTTCGACGGCGTGCTGCGCAACCTGCCGGCCCGCGCGGCGGCGCTTCTGGTGCGCCTCGTCGCCTTCCCGTTCGGCATCGCCCACCGTGCGCCCTCCGATCGGCTCGCCGACAAGGTCGCGGAGACCCTGCTGACGCCGTCCTCCCAGCGCGACCGGCTGACGCCCGGCCTCTATCTGGGCGAGGGGCGCGACGACCACCCGATGCGCGATCTCGAGGAGACGTTCCAACTGGCGTTCGAGGCTGCGCCGGTCGAGAAGACGATGCGCGAGGCCGGGCTGCGCGACGCCGTCGAGGCGCGCGAGCGGGGCATCATCGGAGAGGACGAGGCCGGACTGCTGACCCGCGCCAGGGAGGCCGCCGCCCGCGTCATCGCCGTCGACGCCTTCCCGATGGCCGAGGTGTCGCCGCTCGCCGCGGAGCAGCGCGCTCCGGAGGCGCGGAGAAAGGCGGCGCGCCATGGCTGAGACCTATTGCGGCCCGGCCCCGGCGCCGGATGCGCTGCTGGCGGCCTGGAACCCGGATGCGATCGCGATCGGCCTGTGCGCCGCGCTGGCCCTGCTTCATGTGCGCTATCGGCAGCCGGCCGGGCGCGTTCCGCTGCTCTTCGGCATCTCCCTCCTGCTCGTCCTGTTCCTGTCGCCGCTCTGCGCGCTGACCGTCGCGCTGTTCTCGGCCCGCGCCGCGCATCACGTCGTCCTCGTCGCCGTGGCGGCGCCGCTGCTGGCTCTGGCCTTCCCGGAGCGCGCGGACGCCGTGCGCCGCCTGCCGCTCCCGCTCCTCGCCGGCATTCACGCCGCCGTCCTGTGGCTGTGGCATGCGCCGCCGGTCTACGACGTCGCCATCCGCGGCGCCGTGCCCTACTGGACGATGCAGGCGAGCCTGCTCGCCAGCGCCGTGTTTCTGTGGCGCCGCATTCTGGCGCCGCGGACGCAGGCCGGGCCGGCGCTGCTCGCGCTGCTGGCGACCGTGGTGCAGATGGGCATGCTCGGCGCGCTGCTCGTCTTCGCCCGCGAGCCGCTCTATGCGCCGCATCTCGCGACGACGCTGCCCTACGGCCTGACGCCGCTCGCCGACCAGCAGCTCGCCGGCCTGATCATGTGGGTTCCGGCGGCGCTGCCCTATCTCGTCGCGGCCGCGCTGCTGCTTGGCGTTCGGTTCGAGCGCTCCGCCGCGCAGGCCGGTGGCCGATGATCTGGCTGAAGATCCTCCATCTGGCGGCGATCGCGATCTGGAGCGCCGGGCTGATCTGCCTGCCGGGCCTCTACGTGCAGCGCGCCCACGTCCCCAGCCGGGAATCGAAGCACCGGCTGCAGGCGATGGTGCGCTTCCTCTACGTCGCGGTGCTGTCGCCCGCCGCCTTCGTCGGCATCGGCAGCGGCACGGCGCTGATCTTCGCGCGCCAGGCCTTCGAGCCGTGGTTCTCGCTCAAGCTCGCCCTCGTCGGCGTGATGGTGACGATCCACATCCTCACCGGTCTCGTCATCGTCCGCCTGTTCGAGTCCGGCAACGTCTATCCCGTCTGGCGCTTCGTCGCGGTGACGGCGACGACGGTGGCGGTGGTGACGGCGATCCTCGTCGTGGTGCTGGCCAAGCCCGATCTGCCCGGCCTCTACCCGCAGGCGATGGCCGAGCCGGGCGCGCTGGCGCGGCTCGTCGCCGCCCTCAATCCTTTTCGGAGATGATGAGGCCGATGCCGTGATCGAAGACCAGCTTGCCGCCATGCCAGCCAGCCAGCCCGGTGAAGACCGTCGCGAATACCGACAGCATCAGCCCGTGCGGCAGCACCGCGGCCTCGTCGACGAGGCGCAGGCCCCAGTTGAGGCCGGCGACCGAGATCAGCATCATCGCCGCCACCGCATGCGTCCAGCTGGCGACGCGCTTGCGGATGCCCGGCACCAGCAACAGCTCGGCCGTCCCGATCAGGCCCGCGCCGATGCCGGCGGCGAAGGCGAACCCGGCCGACCACAGCCCGGCGCGGACCCAGAACGGATCGGCCATCCACCAGTAGAACACGTCGCAGCCGAGCGTGGCGAGGACGAAGGCGATGGGGAAGTGCACGCTCATGGCGTGAAGGGGGTGCCCGGCGACCGCGACGGCGGACGCCACGGGCTCCTGCGCCACCTCCTCGATGACGGGATTGCCGGTTTCGCGGGTTTCGTCCATCGCTGCCCTCCTGTGCCGGATGCAAGCGCCGAGGGCCCCGGATGGTTCCGAGACGGGCGCATTTTCGTCCTGCCGGCGGCCGCCATGGCGCCGCTGCTGGCCGGCTGCTCGGGGCCGCTCTCGACGCTGCAGCCGGAGGGGCCGTCCGCGCGCGGCGCGGCGACCCTATGGTGGATAATGCTCGCGGGCAGCGCCGCGATCTTCCTCGCCGTCGGCGCCGTCCTGCTGCTTGCCGTCCTGCGGCCGGGCGGGCTTCGCGCGTTCGGGGCGCACCGCACCATCCTGTGGGGCGGCCTCGTCATCCCTTCCATCATCCTCACTGCGCTGGTGACGGCCGCGCTTGCGCTCGGCGAGCGGCTTCTGGCCACGCCGCGCGAGGACATGCCGCTGCGCATCGAGGCCACGGCGCGGCAATGGGCGTGGGAGTTCCGCTATCCGGACGGCTCAACCTCGGCGGGCCGGCTCCACATGCCGGCCGGGCAGGACGTCGACTTCGCCGTGGTCAGCGCCGACGTCATCCATTCCTTCTGGATACCGCGCCTCGGCGGCAAGATCGACGCCATCCCCGGCCACGAGAACGTCGTGCGCCTGCGTGCGGACAGGCCGGGCGTCTATGGCGGCGTCTGCGCCGAGTTCTGCGGCACCGGCCACGCGGCGATGGCCTTCACGGTCGAGGCGCACGAGGCGGCGGGTTTCGACGCGGCCATGGCCGGGTCGGTGCAGGCCGGTGAGGGGGAGGAATGAGCGCGGAGCCGGCCAATCCCGGCCCGGTGCGCCTGCACCGGGAACTGGCGGCGATCTGGGACACGCCGGCCGGCCGGGGTCGGCTGTCGGCGGTCAACCACACCGTGCTGGGCAAGCGCTTCATCGTCGCCGCCTTCGTCTTCTTCGCCATCGGCGGGATGCTGGCGATGCTGGTCCGCGTCCAGCTCGCCACCTCCGCGACGGCCTTCGTCGGGCCGGAGCTCTACGGCCAGATCTTCACCATGCACGGCACGGTGATGATGTTCCTGTTCGCGATCCCGCTGTTCGAGGGCTTCGCGATGTATCTGCTGCCCAAGCTGCTCGGCGCGCGCGATCTCGCCTTTCCGCGGCTGTCGGCCTACGGCTTCTGGTGCTACGTCTTCGGCGGCTCGATCCTGATCGGCGCGATGCTCGCCGGCGTGGCGCCGGACGGCGGCTGGTTCATGTACACGCCGCTGTCGTCGTCGGCCTACACGCCCGGCATCAACGCCGACGTCTGGCTGCTCGGCATCACCTTCGTCGAGATTTCGGCGCTGTCGGCCGCGGTCGAGATCGTCGTCTCGATCCTCAAGGTGCGCGCGCCGGGCATGAGCCTCGAGCGCATGCCGATCATGGCGTGGTATCTGCTGGTCACGGCGCTGATGATGCTGTTAGGCTTCCCGCCGCTCATCCTCGGCTCGGTCCTGCTCGAGCTCGAGCGGGCCTTCGACCTTCCCTTCTTCGATCCCGCGCGGGGCGGGGATGCGCTGCTGTGGCAGCACCTGTTCTGGCTGTTCGGCCATCCGGAGGTCTACATCATCTTCCTGCCGGCGGCGGGCGCGGTGTCGATGATGATCCCGACCTTCGCCCGCCACGAGCTCGTCGGCTACCGCGCCGTCGTCGTCGCCGTCGTCGCCGTCGGCTTCCTGTCGTTCGGGCTGTGGGTCCATCACATGTTCACCGTCGGCATCCCGCATCTGGCGCTCGCCTTCTTCTCGGCCGCGAGCGGCTTGGTGGCTGTGCCGACGGCGGTGCAGATCTTCGCCTGGATCGCGACGCTCGCGCAGGGGCGCACGGTTCGCCTCGAGGTGCCGATGCTCTGGCTCGGCGGCTTCTTCTTCATCTTCGTCATTGGCGGGCTGACGGGCGTGATGCTGGCCATGGTGCCGTTCAACTGGCAGGCGCACGACACGCATTTCGTCGTCGCGCACCTGCACTACGTGCTGGTCGGCGGCTTCGTCTTTCCGATGATGGCCGCGACCTGCTACTGGCTGCCGCACTTCACCGGCCGGGTCAGCGACCACCGGCTCTCGGTGCTGGCGTTCTGGCTGGTGTTCGCCGGCTTCAACATGACCTTCTTCCTGATGCACCTCACCGGGCTCACCGGCATGCCGCGCCGGGTCCACGCCTATCCGGAAGAGGCCGGCTGGGACTGGCTCAACCTCGTCTCCTCCGTCGGCGGCTTCCTCATGGCGGCCGGCTTCGCGCTGTTCGTCGTCGACCTGGTGGTGCAGGTCCGCTTCGGCACCGGGTTCCGGCGCAATCCGTGGGGTGCGCGCACCGCCGAATGGGCGATGCCCACGCCGCCGCCCTCCTACGCATTCGCGTCGCTCCCGCCGGTCGGGGACCGGGCCGACAGGCTCGATCCAGACCGGCTCGGCGCGGAACTGGCCGGAGGCCGGGGCTATCTCGGCTTCGCCCGCAACGGCTGGATGGAGACGCTCGGCGTCGACATGGCGACCGGCCGGCTGGAGCAGGTGATCGTGCTGCCGCGACAGAGCTACAAGCCGCTGGTCAGCGGGTTGGCGACCGGCGGCTTCGTTCTGTGCCTGCTGTTCAAGCTCTACGGGCTGTCGCTGGTCCTGCTGGCGCTGACGGTCGCCTCGCTCCTCGCCTGGACCGCGGGCATCGGCACGAGGCGGGACCTCGGGCCGCTGACGATCGGCCGGGGCGAGACCGCGCCCGTCCATTGGGAGACGGAAAGGCCGCCCTCGTGGTGGGCGACGGTCCTCGCCTGCGCAGCCGACGCGACGCTGTTCGCGGCGCTGCTGTTCGGCGCGCTGTTCCTGTGGCTGGTCGCGCCGGGCTGGCCGCCGCCGTCGCGCGCCGCGCCGGACCCCGTCATCGCGCTGTCCTGCAC
>JAEZXF010000096.1 GCA_023419995.1 Pseudomonadota bacterium
CGCCGATCATCCAGCCGATCCAGCCGGTCAGTTTGGTGTTGCCCGTTCCCGTCATCGTCCCCGCCCGCACCCGAGATGGCGGGGACACTAGCAGAGGCGGATTAAGGGCCGTTTCGCCCAACCGCTCGAATGAGGCCGGCCGGATTAACCCTGCGTCAACCGGGTGCGGCGGCGCGGCCGCTCACCGCGCGGCAGGTTCCGCCCCGCCCCCGACGTCCTGCAGATCGTAGGGCGTGGTCTGGTAGACCTGGTTGATCCAGTTGCCGAACAGCAGGTGCGCATGCGAGCGCCAGCGGTTGAGCGGCTTGCGCGCCGGGTCGTCGTCGGGGAAGTAGCCGTAGGGCACCTCGATCGGCGTGCCGACGGCGAGGTCGCGGTCGTACTCCTCCTTGAGCGACATGGAATCGTACTCGATGTGGTTGAACATGTAGAGCCGGTTGCCCGCCGGCTCGGCCAGCAGGCAGGGTCCGGTCTCGTCCGATTCCATCAAGAGGTCGAGGCCGGGCGGCACGTCGGCGCCGCGGATCTCGGTCCAGCGCGACACGGGGACGATGAAGTCGTCCGAGAAGCCGGCGAGATAGGGCGAGGCCGGCGCGTGGTTGCGGTGGCGGTAGACGCCGAACGCCTTCCGGTCGAGCGCGTATTTCGGGACGCGGTGGAAGTGCCACGCAGCCGCCATCGCCCCCCAGCAGATGAAGAAGGACGAGTGGACGTTGGTCCTGGTCCAGTCGAGGATCTGCGTCAGGTCGTTCCAGTAGGTCACGTCCTCGAAGGGCAGGAGCTCGACCGGCGCGCCGGTCACGATGAAGCCGTCGAACTTGCGGTTCTTCACCTCCTCCCACGTCCGGTAGAAGGCGATGAGATGGTCCTCGGAGGTGTTCTTGGCCTTGTGGTTGCCCATCCGCACCAGCGTCAGCTCGACCTGCAGCGGCGTCGCGCCGATCAGCCGCGCCAGCTGCGTCTCAGTGCGGACCTTGTTCGGCATCAGGTTGAGAAGCCCGATCTGCAGCGGGCGGATGTCCTGCCTCAGCGCGGTGCGCTCGTCCATCACGGACACGCCCTCGCGCACCAGGACTTCGCGGGCGGGCAGCTGATCCGGAATCTTGATCGGCATCTCTGACGCTCCAAAAACAAAAAGACCGGCGGCGAGATCGCGGCCGGTCCATACGGACTTGTCTTCGGCGGCCACTTTAGCAACTTGTTTTACGTGGCTGCAAGCCGACCGGCCAAATCACCACGGGTACGCGCCGTATTTAGGCGCCTGCGCCCTTTGCGTCAACGCCAATCCTTGCTAGAGCAGGCCGCCTTCAAACGGAGCCCCCGGCCGGGCTCCCTCCGCAGACCCTGGCAGGACCACAGAAGATGAGCACCGAGCTTCGCCCGCAGCCGCGTCCCGGCGTCATGGACATCGCCGCCTACGTGCCGGGCAAGAGCCATGCCCCCGCCGGCGTGGCGAAGGTGCACAAGCTGTCGTCCAACGAGAACCCGCTCGGCCCGTCGCCCAGGGCCATCGAGGCGGCGAAGGCGGTCGCCGGCAAGCTCGCGCTCTATCCCGACGGGCCGGCGACGCGCCTGCGCGAGGCCATCGCCTCGGTCCACGGGCTCAACGCGGCCAACATCATGGCCTTCAACGGCTCGGACGAGGCCATCGCACTCCTCGCCCGCACCTATGTCGGCGAGGGCGACGAAGGCATCTACTGCGAGCACGGCTTCCTCGCCTACCCGATCTATATCCGCGCCACGGGCGCGACGCCGGTGATCGCCCGCGAGACGGACGAGCGCGCCGACGTCGACGCCATCCTCGCGGCGGTGACGGAGAGGACGCGCATCGTCTTCCTCGCCAACCCCAACAACCCGACCGGCACCTACCTGCCGTTTGGGGAGGTGCGCCGCCTCCATGCCGGGCTGCCGGGGAACGTGCTTCTCGTCATCGACGCGGCCTATGCCGAGTTCGTGCGCCGCAACGACTACGAGGCCGGCGTCGAGCTGGTCGCCGGAGCCGACAACGTCGTCATGACCCGCACCTTCTCCAAGGTGTACGGGCTGGGCGGCGCCCGCATCGGCTGGCTCTACGCGCCGCAGCACATCGTCGACGCGCTGGAGCGCGTGCGCGACCCGTTCAACGTCAACGCCATGGCCATCGAGGCCGGCATCGCCGCCATGCTCGACCGCGAGCATGTCGAGCGCTCGGTCGGCCACAACGAGGAATGGCTGCGCTGGACGGTCGCGGAGCTGGAGCGGCTCGGCCTGCGCGTCACGCCCAGCGTCGGCAACTTCATCCTCATCCACTTCCCCGACGACGGCCGTCACTCCGCCGTCACCGCCGACGAGTACCTGGCCGCGCGCGGCTATCTGCTGCGCCGCGTCGCCGCCTACGGCTTCCCCAACGCGCTGCGCATGACGATCGGCACCGAAGAAGCCAATCGCGGCGTGGTCGCCGCCCTCTCCGAATTCCTGAAGGCCTGATGCCATGCCCGAGAAGATGTTCGACCGGATCGCCCTGATCGGCATCGGCGTGATCGGCTCGTCGCTGGCGCGCGTCATCCGCCGCGAGGGGCTGGCCGGCGAGATCGTCGTCTCCACCCGCAGCCGCGAGACGCTGACCCGCGCCGAGGAACTCGGCCTCGGCGACCGCTACGTCGCCGACGCCGCCGAGGCCGTGCGCGGCGCCGACCTCGTCATCGTCTCGGTGCCCGTCGGCGCCTCCGGGACCGTGGCCAGGGAGATCGCGCCGGCGCTGAAGGACGGCGCGATCGTCACCGACGTCGGCTCGACCAAGGCGTCGGTCATCGCGCAGATGCAGCCACACATGCCGTCGCGCGTGCATTTCATTCCCGGCCACCCGCTCGCCGGCACCGAGAAGTCCGGCCCCGACGCCGGCTTCGCCGAGCTGTTCACCAACCGCTGGTGCATCCTGACCCCGCTCGAGGGGACGGATCCGGCGGCGGTGGAGCGGCTGGCCGCGTTCTGGCGCGCCTGCGGCTCCAACATCGACACGATGGACCCGCAGCACCACGACATGGTGCTGGCCATGGTGTCGCACCTGCCGCACATCATCGCCTACAACATCGTCGGCACGGCCGACGACCTCCAGACCGTGACCAAGTCGGAGGTGATCAAGTATTCGGCCTCCGGCTTCCGCGACTTCACCCGCCTCGCCGCCTCCGACCCGACCATGTGGCGCGACGTCTGCCTGCACAACAAGGACGCGATCCTCGAGATGCTGGCGCGGTTCTCCGAAGACCTGTCGGCGCTGCAGCGCGCGATCCGCTGGGGCGACGGCGACAAGCTGTTCGACCTGTTCAGCCACACCCGCGCCATCCGCCGCTCGATCATCGAGGCCGGCCAGGAAACCGACGCGCCCGACTTCGGCCGCATCGCCAAGGCCCAGCCGGACGACAAGTAGGCCGGATCACAGCGGCGGGATCGTGCCGAGCGGGATGAAGCCCAGGCTCGCCTCGCCCTTGACCACGCGCAGCGACATGGCGGAGTTGTCGCCCATCGCGGCGATGGCCGACAGCGCGAGCTCGATCTCGCGGCGCGCATGCGGCGCGAGGTCGCCCAGCGTCTTCGCCAGCGCCATCGGCTCGCGCACCGTCACCTGGAGCTGGGCGTCGAGGAGGCCCTCCTCGTCCACCGACACCGGGCCGGAGACGGTGAGGCCAGCCCCCTCCGCCGTCGACACCATGAGCGTGCGCAGCGTGCC
>JAEZXF010000265.1 GCA_023419995.1 Pseudomonadota bacterium
CGGCATAGGGGAATTCCTCGAACTCCGCGCCCCAGGTGATGCCGGCATTGTTGATCAGGATGTCGAGACGCTCGGTCCGGCGCCTCACCTCCGCGACGAGGGCGGCGATGCCTTCCTCGCTGCCGACGTCGCCGGCGAAGCCCTCGGCCCTGCCGCTGCCGCCGAGCGAGTTCAGCTCCCCGGCGACGCGCACGCAGTCCGCGCCCTTGCGCGAGGCTATCAGGACGGTCGCGCCGCCCATGACGAGCCCGGTCGCTGCCATGCGGCCGATGCCGGTGGCCGCGCCGGTGACGAGCGCGGTCTTTCCCGCGACCGAAAACAGATCCTCAAGATACGACATCGTTCCTCCCGACTTACGCTACGGCAGCAGAAATGACCGTGCGCGACTTGTTTGTCACGTTGACAACATACTGGGTAGTATGTTCATCATTCGCACACCCGTAAAGGCCCGATGAAAATCCCGTTGGGGGTTGCGCAAAGAACGGCCGGCGGACGAGGGAGGATCGTGGCTCGATGACGCTTGGCGTCCGTGAGCATGTGCTGGACCATGGGCGCGCCGACATACTGAGCGCGGCCGCGACCTGTTTCATGGACCACGGCTACTCGGAGACGTCGATCGACGACGTCGCGCACGCGCTCGGCGCCACCAAGGGCCGCATCTACCACCATTTCCGCTCCAAGGCCGACCTGTTCGCCGCCGTCTTCCGCGCCGGCATGGAGATGAACTACGCCGCCATCGAGCCGCAGCGCACGCTGCCGGGGCCGGCGGCGGCGCGCTGGAAGCGCATGGCCTTCGCCCACGTCATCCAGATGATCGTCACCAAGCCGTTCCAGCGCACGGTGTGGATGGGCGTTGAGATGCACCTGCGCGGCGCGACGACGCCGCAGCAGCGCGTCGTCCTGTCCGACCTGGTGCGGCTGCGCAGCGACTACAGCGCCATCTTCCGCGAGGTGATCGTCAAGGCGCGCGAGGAGGGCGAGTTCAGCTTCTCCAACGTCAGCATCACCAACCAACTCATGTTCATGACGCTGAACTCGCCGATCTTCTGGTACGCCCCGCGCACCGGCGAGACCAAGGCCGACATCGAGGAACTGGCACAGATGGTCGTGACCTGCGCGTGGCGCGGGCTCGGCGGCAAAGAGGAACGGAAGGACGCATGAAGACCAATCCGGAGATGGCCCTCGGCATGACCGAGCGGCTGAAGCCGATCCACGAGAAGGTGGCGCGCATGGTGCGCGACGAGATCCTTCCGCTCGACGAGGAGTTCCTCGCCGAGATCGGCAGGGACGGCGACCGCTGGACCTACACGCCGCGCCAGACCGAGATCCTCGAGGGGCTGAAGGCCAAGGCGCGCGAGCGCGGCCTGTGGAACTTCTGGCTGACCGATTCCTCGCGCGGCTACGGCTTGTCGACGGTGGAATACGCCTATCTCGCCGAGGAGATGGGCAAGGCGCATCTGGGCGCCGAGGTGTTCAACTGCTCGGCGCCGGACACCGGCAACATGGAGGTGCTGGAGCGCTACGGCTCGCCCGAGCACAAGAAGCGCTGGCTCGCGCCGCTGCTCGAGGGCAGAATCCGCTCGGCCTACCTGATGACCGAGCCGGACGTCGCCTCCTCCGACGCCACCAACATCGCCATGCGCTGCGAGCGCGACGGCGACGACTACGTGCTCAACGGCGAGAAGTGGTGGGCCTCCGGCGCGGGCGACCCGCGCTGCGCGATCTATGTCGTGATGGTGACGACGCCGGATGCCGGCCGCCGCAAGCACGAGCAGCATTCGATGATCCTGGTGCCGGCCGACACGCCGGGTGTCACCGTGCTGCGCGCCATGAAGGTCTACGGCGACGACGACGCGCCGCACGGCCACATGCACATCCGCTTCGAGGATGTGCGGGTGCCGGCCGAAAACCTGATCCTCGCCGAGGGCAAGGGCTTCGCCATCGCGCAGGGAAGGCTCGGCCCCGGCCGCATCCACCACTGCATGCGCGCCATCGGCCAGGCTGAGATGGCGCTGGAGCAGATGTGCCAGCGCGCGATGCGCCGCGAGGCGTTCGGCCAGCCGCTCGCCAAGCTCGGCGCCAACTACGACATCATCGCGGAGTGCCGGATGGAGATCGAGATGGCGCGGCTGCTCTGCCTCAAGGCGGCGTGGATGATCGACCAGGGCGACGGCAAGGCGGCGGCGCCGTGGATCAGCCAGATCAAGGTGATCGCGCCGCGCGTCGCGCTGAAGGTGACGGACGAGGCGGTGCAGATGCATGGCGGGCAGGGCGTCTCCCAGGACACGCCGCTGGCGCGGTCGTGGACGCATCTGCGCACGCTCCGGCTGGCCGACGGGCCGGACGCGGTGCATCGCCGGCAGATCGCCCGCGAGGAATTGAAGCAATACACGCAGCAGCAGGTCTGAGATGAAGGCGATCGTTGCGCGCGATTTCGCGCCGCTTGACGAACTGGACTACGCGGACTGGCCCGAGCCGGTGGCGGAAGGCCGCACGGTGGTGATCGACGTCGACACGGTTGGGGTCAACTATCCCGACGGGCTGCTGGTGCAGGGGCTCTACCAGATGAAGCCGCCGGTGCCGTTCGTGCCCGGCATGGAGGTGGCGGGCCGCGTCGCGGCGGTCGGCGACAAGGTGACGGGCTTCCGGCCGGGCGACCGGGTGGCGGCGCTGCTGCAGCTCGGCGGCTATGCCGAGAAGGTCGGCGTCCACGAGACGGCGGTGATGAAGCTGCCGGACGGCATCTCCGGCGAGGACGCCTGCGCGCTGCTCGTCGCCTACGGCACCTCGCACCACGCGCTGAAGCAGCGCGCCCGGCTCCAGCCCGGCGAGACGCTGTGCGTGCTGGGCGCCGCCGGCGCGACCGGCGTGGCGGCGATCCAGATCGGCAAGGCGATGGGGGCGACGGTGATCGCGGTCGCCTCGAGCGACGACAAGCGCAAGATCGCGCGTGACGCCGGCGCCGAGGTCGTGCTGGGCTACGACGACCTCAAGGATACGCTGAAGGAGGCGACCGGGGGCAAGGGCGTGGACGTTGCGTTCGACCCGGTCGGCGGCGAGGCGTTCGACGCGCTGTCGCGGTCGATGGCCTGGAACGGTCGGCTGCTCGTCATCGGCTTCGCGTCGGGCACGATCCCGAAGCTGCCGGTGAACCTGACGCTGGTGAAGGGCTATTCGGTGGTGGGCGTGTTCTGGGGCGCCTTCACGCAGAAGGAGCCGCAGGTCTACGCCGACAACATGAAGGAGTTGATCGGCTGGCGTCTGGCGGGCAAGGTCAGGCCGGTAATCGAAGGCGTGTATCCCCTGACGGAGGCGGGCAGCGTGCTCAGGCGCGTGCTCGACAGGGGTGCAACAGGAAAGATCGTGCTCAGGCCCTGAGGGAAAATCCCCAGGGCTGAAAGGCACGGCATTCGACCGTCCGGCCCCCCACAGGTGCGGACAAGGGGAACGTACGGAGCGACGCGGCCGGTGGCCGCGCGCCCCGCAGGGAGGAGAATTGGTTTGGATGTCCTGCAACTGATCGTGAGCGGCCTTGCAAACGGCTGCGTCTACGGCCTGATCGCGATGGGCTTCGTCCTGATCTACAAGGCGACCGAGGCGGTTAATTTCGCCCAAGGCGACTTCATGATGCTGGGCGCGTTCATCTGCCTCGGGCTGACCAACCCGGAGTTCATGGGGCTTCCGTTCTGGATCTCCGTGCCGATAGCCATCCTCATCATGGGCGCCTTCGGCTATGCGCTCGACCTCGTAGTGCTGCGGCGCATGTCTGGCCAGTCGCAGATCGCCGTCATCATCCTGACGATCGCGCTCGGCTTCGTGCTGCGCTTCTTCGCCGGGCTGATGTGGGGGCACGAGCCGGTGTCGCTGCGCTCGCCGATCGCCGGCCGCGACGTCCGCTTCGGCGGCCTGGTGCTCGGCCTCGACGAGATCGCGGTGATCGTGGTCACGGTGCTGCTGACGCTGGTGCTCTACTTCTACTTCAACCGCACCAAGCTCGGCGTGGCGATGCAGGCCTCCTCGCAGAACCAGCTCGCGGCCTACTACATGGGCATCCCGGTCCGGCGCGTGCAGTCGCTGATCTGGGCGCTGGCCGGCATGGTCGCGGCGGTGGCGGGCATCCTGTTCGCCTCGAAGGGCGCGATCGACCCCTCGGTCGGGCTCCTCGGCATCAAGGCGTTCGCGGCGGCCGTCATCGGCGGCTTCGGCTCGCTGCCGGGCGCGCTACTCGGCGGGCTGATCGTCGGCCTGATCGAGCCGTTCGCCTCGCGCTACATCGCCGCCGGCTACTCGCAGATCATGCCGTACCTGCTCCTGTTCCTGATCCTGGTGTTCCGTCCGCACGGCATCCTTGCCCAGGTCCACCGGAAGAAAGTGTGAGGAGGCGCCGATGAGAACCGTATTCAAGACGTCCTACGACGCCGACATCAACCTCTTCCGCCACGGCGCGCAGCTCGGCTGGTACCTGCTGCTGCTCGCGATCGCGCTTCTGCTGCCGCTCGGCGTCAGCACGTTCGCCGTCGGCGAGATGACCAACCTCCTGATCTGGGCCGTCGCCTGCATGGGGCTGATGATCCTCGTCGGCCAGACGGGGCAGGCGAGCCTCGGCCACGCCGCGTTCCTCGCCGTCGGCTGCTACGCCAACGTGCTCCTGCAGACCAGCCTCGGCCTGCCCTTCATCGTGGCGTTCCCGCTGTCGGGCCTGATCGCCGGCGTCGCCGGCGCGCTGATCGCCATGCCGATGACCAAGCTGCACGGCGTCTATCTCGCCATCGGCACGCTGGCGATCGCGATCCTGACCGACGACTTCATCGTCATCGCCTCCCCGCTGACCAACGGCGTGATGGGGCTGTTCGCGCCCGACATCAGCGTCTTCGGCATCGGCTTCAACCGCTACGCCAACCCCGACCGGCTCTACTATCTGGTGCTGGGCATCACGCTCCTCGTCGTGCTGCTCTACCGCAACCTGCAGCGCTCGCCTCTCGGCCGGTCCTTCGCCGCGATCCGCGACTCGGAGATCTCGGCGCAGGCCATGGGCGTCAACGTCGCGCGCACCAAGGCGGTCGCCTTCGGCATCTCAGCCGGCGTCACCGGGCTCGCCGGGGCGCTGATGGGGCACTTCGCCGGCATCTTCAACAACGAGACGTTCAACGTCATCATCTCGATCCAGCTGCTGCTGGCCATCGTCATCGGCGGGCTCGGCACCATCCACGGCGCGTTCTTCGGCGCGGCGGTGGTGGCGCTCTTGCCGCAGGCGATCTCGATGACGCGCGATCTGGCCAACCAGATCCTCGGCGGTGGCTCCGTCGCCATTCCCGGGCTGGAGGCGGCGGTGTTCGGCGCGATCCTGATCGGCTTCATCCTGTTCGAGCCGCTGGGCATCTACGGCCGGTGGGTGAAGATCCGCACCTATTTCGAGCTGTTCCCGTTCTATCGGAAGGACATGTTCCGCCGGCAGAAGTCGTACCTCAAGACGGAGCGGATGCGATGAGCCTGCTCGAACTCGAAAACGTCACGCTGAAGTTCGGCGGCGTGACCGCCGTCAACAGGGTCTCCTTCTCTGTGGAGGAGGGCGAGGTGCTCGCCCTCGTCGGCCCCAACGGCGCCGGCAAGTCGACCATCTTCAACCTGATCTCGCGCATCTACGACCCGTTCGAGGGCGACATCCGCTTCGACGGGGAATCGATCCTCAAGCGCCAGCCGCACGAGATCGCGGGGCTGGGCATCGCGCGCACCTTCCAGAACATCGAGCTGTTCGACCAGGCGACGGTGATGCAGAACCTGCTCGTCGGCCGCCACCGCCATCGCCGGAGCAACATGTGGACGGAGCTTGCCTTCACGCCGTTCGTGCGGCGGGAGGAGCGCCGCCACCGCGAGGCGATCGAGAAGGTGATCGATTTCCTCGACCTGCAGGCCTATCGCGAGAAGTACATCGCCGGCCTGCCCTACGGCGTGCGCAAGGTGGTGGAGATGGGCCGCGCGCTGGCCATCGAGCCGCGGCTGCTTCTGCTCGACGAGCCGGCCTCGGGCCTGTCGGTCGAGGAGACGCAGGACGTCGCCTTCTGGGTCGAGGACCTGAAGAAGCAGATGGGCATCACCGTGCTGATGGTCGAGCACGACATGCACCTCGTCGCCTCGGTCTCCGACCGCGTGCTGGCGCTGGCCGACGGCAAGATGCTGGCGATCGGCTCCCCGCACGAGGTGCAGAACGACCCGCGCGTGATCGAGGCCTATATCGGCGCCGCCGATGAGAACGAGAGGGTGCTGGCATGACGGTGGCGGCAGTGAAGGCAGCACAGACCCCGGCGAAGGACGCGAAGGTCGTCCTGTCGGTGCGCAACATCGAAAGCTACTATGGTCCGATCATGGCGATCCGCGGCGTCAGCCTCGAGGTGCGCGAGGGCCAGATCGTCACGGTGCTGGGCGCCAACGGCGCCGGCAAGACGACGCTGATGAAGACCGTCTCCGGCGTCATGGATCCCGAGAAGGGCCAGATCTTCTACGAGGGGAAGGACATCGCCGGGCAGAGCCCGGACCGGATCGTGCGCGCCGGCATCGTCCATGTGCCGGAGGGGCGCGAGGTATTCCCGCTGCTCACGGTGGAGGAGAACCTGAAGATGGGCGCCTTCACCCGCTCGGATTCCGACGGCGTGAAGCGCGACCAGGAGATGGTGTTCTCCTACTTCCCGATCCTCGCCGAGCGCCGGGCGCAGGCGGCGGGCACGCTGTCGGGCGGCCAGCAGCAGATGCTGGCCATCGGCCGCGGGCTGATGGCGCGGCCCAAGGTGATGCTGCTCGACGAGCCGTCGCTCGGCCTCTCGCCGCTCCTGGTCAAGGAGATCTTCCAGATCATCCGCCGGCTCAACCGCGAGCAGGGCGTGACCATGATGCTGGTCGAGCAGAACGCCAAGATCGCGCTCGAGGTCGCCGATTACGGCTACGTGATGGAGCTCGGCCGCATCGTCATGGCCGACACGGCCGAAAGGCTGCTACAGTCCAAGGACGTGCAGCAGTTCTATCTCGGCGTCCAGACCGAGGAGGTCCAGCGCGGGCAGAAGCGCTGGAAACAGAAGAAGACGTGGCGCTAGACGACATGGCCCTGATGCACGCTTTCGGGAGGAAAGTGACATGACCATCGCCGAAAAGATCCCGCCGCAGCAGTCGCTGCTTGGCCATACATTCAACGCCGACCTGACGAAGGGGCCCTGCTACTTCGACGGCTGCGACACGCTGGTGAAGCTGTTCCGCCAGCGCTGCCAGGAACTGGGCACCAAGGTCGCCCATCGCGAGAAGGACTACGGCATCTGGCTGTCCTACACCTGGGAGGACTTCTACGAGCACGCCCGCCTGATCGGCCTCGGCCTGTTGGCGCTGGGCTTCAAGCGCGGCGAGGCCGTGTCGATCCTGTCCGAGGACAACAAGGAGTGGATCTACACCGACCTCGGCGTGCAGTGCGTCGGCGGCGTCTCGTCGGGCGTCTACACGACCGATTCCGCCGCGCAGCTCAAGTACCTCGTCAACGATTCCGACAGCCGTTTCCTGTTCGTCGAGAACGACGAGCAGCTCGACAAGTTCCTTTCCGTCCGCGACGAGATGCCGGGGCTGGCGAAGGTCATCGTCTACGATCGCGACGGCCTGCACGATTTCACCGACGAGCAGGTGATCTTCCTCGACGATCTCTACGCGCTCGGCCGCGCCTTCATGAAGGAGAACCCCAAGCGCTTCGACGAGGAAATCTCCCGCTCGCAGCCGAAGGAGCCTGCGATCCTCGTCTATACCTCCGGCACGACCGGGCCGCCCAAGGGCGCGATAATCACGCACGAGAACATCATCGCCTCGGTCATCGGCGCGGCGTTGACGCTGCCGGTGGGGCCGGAGGACGAACAGGTGTGCTTCCTGCCGCTGTGCCACATCCTCGAGCGCCTGCTCACCGTGTTCACGCCGATCGGCATGAAGTCGACGGTGAACTTCGCCGAGAGCCCCGAGACGGTGTTCGACAACGTGCGCGAGGTGTCGCCGCACGTCTTCACCGCGGTGCCGCGCGTCTGGGAGAAGATCTACAGCCGCGTCACCATCATGGCGAGCGAGGCGACGCCGCTGGGCAGGTGGGCGTTCCGGCAGGCGGTCAAGGCCGGCATGAGGCGTGTCGCCGCCGCCGACGCCGGCAAGCCGGTGCCGCTCGGGGCGAAGATCTCCTATGCCTTCTGGGACTTCGTGCTGCTGCGCAACCTCAGGCGCATGCTCGGCTTCGACCGGCTGCGGCGCGGCACGTCGGGCGCGGCGCCGATCTCGCCCGACCTGCTGCGCTGGTTCAAGGCCGTCGGCGTCGTCGTGCTCGAAGGCTACGGCATGACGGAAAGCTCGGGCGTCATCTCGGTCAACCGGCTGGACGCCGACAGGACCGGCAGCGTCGGCCCGATCGTACCGGGCGGCGAGGTGCGCATCGCGCCGGACGGCGAGATCCAGTACCGTGGGCCGAACGTGTTCCACGGCTACTGGAACAAGCCGGAAAAGACGGCCGAGACCGTGACTGAGGACGGCTGGCTGAAGACCGGCGACGTCGGCCGGGTCGAGGACGGCTTCCTCTACATCACCGGCCGCGTCAAGGACATCATCATCACCGCCGGCGGCAAGAACATCACCCCCGCCGAGATCGAGAACCGGCTGAAGTTCAGCCCCTACATCTCCGACGCGGTGGTGATCGGCGACAAGCGCAAGTTCCTGACCTGCCTGGTCATGATCGACCAGGAGAACGTCGAGAAGTTCGCGCAGGACCGCAAGGTGCCGTTCAACGACTTCCGCTCGCTGTGCGCGGCGCAGGAGGTGCGCGACCTGATCGCCGGCGTCGTCGAGGAGACGAACCGCGAATTCGCGCGGGTCGAGCAGATCAAGGATTTTCGCTTGATCGACGTGCTGTTGACGGCCGAAGATGACGAGCTGACGGCCACGATGAAGCTGAAGCGAAGCTTTGTCGAGAAGAAGCACAAGCGGCTGATCGACGAGATGTACGGCTAGGGCGCAGAACCCTTGCCGTATCGGAATACCGGGAAACAACCAGGAGGAATGAAATGAGGAATGCAGTCGTAAAGTCCGTTCTCGCCGCTGCCTTCGCTGCCGGCATGGCCACGGCCGCGCATGCGACCCAGGGCGTGACCGACACCGAAATCGTCGTCGGCTCGAACGGCGACCTGTCCGGCATCTTCGCGGCGTTCAACGTCGGCGCGATCAAGGCCGCGCAGCAGCTGTTCGACGAGGTCAACGCCAAGGGCGGCGTCCATGGCCGCAAGATCCGGCTCGTGGTCGAGGACCACGGCTACCAGGTGCCGAAGGCGGTGCAGAACTTCAACAAGCTGATCAACTCCGATCAGGTCTTCGCGATGCTGCTCAACCTCGGCACGCCGCACAACCTCGCCGGCTTCCCGCTGATGGAGGCCAAGCAGGTCGCCAACGTGTCGCCGCTGACGGCCGCGCGCCAGATGCTCGAAGGCGACATCAGCTACAAGTACACCGGCTTCTCGTCCTACTACGACCAGATCCGCGCCGCCGTGACCATGCTCGCCGAGCAGAACGGCGCCAAGGAAGTCTGCGCCATGTACATTCCGTCGGACTTCGGTCTGGAGGTGTTCGAGGGCGCCAAGGACCAGGCGGAGAAGCTCGGCCTCACCTATGCGGCCGAGACGACCCACAAGCCGGACGAGCAGGACTTCGTCGGCTCGATCCAGAAGCTGCGTGAAGCCGGCTGCGACATCGTCGCCACCGGCCTCGGCGTGCGCCAGACCATCGTCGCCTACGGCACGGCCAAGAAGCTCGGCTGGACCGACGTCGCCTTCGTCGGCTCGTCGGCCGGCATGAACACCGCCGTCGCCAAGGTGCCGGAAGGCGTGACCGAGGGCTACTACGCCGCCGCCGGCTGGTCGGACTTCGAGAACCGCCTCGACAACCCCGAGGTGAAGGCGTGGGCCGAGTCCTACCAGGCCGCGTTCGGCGAGCCCGTCGGCACCGCCGCGCAGCTCGGCTACGGCGCGGCGCGGGCCATGATCGCCGCGTGCGAGGCCGCCGGCCGCGACCTGACGGCCGAGAGCTTCCGCGCCGGCATGGAAGGCGTGAAGTACCGTGACGCGATCAACGACGTCGACATCGACTACGGCCCGGACCATC
>JAEZXF010000144.1 GCA_023419995.1 Pseudomonadota bacterium
CCGCGATCTGCTTGGCGCCGAGACCGGCGATCTGGTCGGAGCCGAGGCCGGCAAGCGCGTCGGTGGTCAGCGCCGCGACCTGCTTGGCGGTCAGCGCCGCGACCTGCGAGCTGCTCAGGCTGGCCACCTGGTCGGAATCGAGGGCCGCGATCTGCGCCGTGGTCAGCGCCGCGACCTGCTTGGCGTTGAGCGCGCCGATCTGCGTGCTGTCCAGCAGCGCGATGACGTCGGTCGACAGTGCCGACAGCACCTTGGCGCTGATCGCCGCCATCTCGCCGCTGGTGAAGGTCGCCAGCTCGTCCGAGGTCATGGTGCCGAGAGCGGCGGCGCTCAGCGCCCCGATCTGGGTGGCGTTGAGCGCATCGACCTGATCGGTGCCGAAGGCGGCGATCTGCGCCGTGGTCATGGCCGCGAGCTGCTTGGCGCCCAGGCCTCCGACCTGGCTGGAGGTGAGGGCCGCGAGATGGTCGGCCTTAAGACCGATGATGGCGGCATTGGTGAATGCGCCGATCTGGTCGGAGGTGAAGGCTTCAAAATCTTCCGTCTCGAACGCGGAGAGCTGGCTCGAGCTGAGCGCCTTGATCTGGGCGCTGCTAAGCGCGGCCACATCATCGGATGTAAAGTTGATGATTGCGGTAGTGGAAAGCGACCGGATTTGGTTGATCGACAGCGAAGAAACTATTGAGGTCATGGACGCGCCCCCTGATGTTACTGGCACAAACGTAACATCCTCGCCGTCGTCCGCAGGGGAAGGCTATCCCAACCCTCACCGCGGCAACCCCAACGCATCCCTGCGCTTGTGGCAGTTTTACCTGTCGGCTTCAGACCTGAACAGGCGTCGACCACCCGGACGAAAACGATGTTACACGGAACATGGCTCGAACGATCCAGCGCATAGGAAGTGCATCATGCATTCGGAGCCGCAAGCGACTCCGATTCCTACACCAGCGGCTTTGGGTGTCCTTGATATGGACTGAGCATTTCACCGATGCCTCAAACACAGGAATCGGGAAACCTTTCATCCATAAACCCCCGCAGCCAAGAGCAAATCTAGGTGTGAGCCTTTAAATTTGGATTAATAATTCCGGTGAATTCGCCATCGACACGCCGGAACGGGTATTCTTCGGGCGGTAGGCCCAATGCCGCAAAACCCGCGCCACAAGGCCGCCCGCACCGCAATCAGTCGTCGGCATTGTGCTCGGCGACATGAACCGCCATGTCCGCCAGCATGTCGCTGACATGGTCGTCGGCAAGGGCGTAGAAAACCTGCTTCGCCTGCCGCTCGCCCCGGACCAGCCGCGCGCCGCGCAGCAGCCGCAGATGATGGCTGACCAGCGACTGCGACAGGTCGAGCCCCTCGGCGATGGAGCCGACGGACTGCGGCCCGCCGAGGCAATAGAGCAGGATCCTCAGGCGCGTCGGGTCGCCCAGCAGGCGGAACGTCTCGGCGAGGATCGCCGTCTCGTGCGGCGCGAGCGCCGGAACCTGCGTCATCGCGCGTCCTCCCCCTTGGCGGCATGACCGTGCGCGGCGTGCGGGTGGTCGTGGCCGTCATGCCCGTGGTCGTGGCCGTGATCGTGGTCACGCGTGCCGGCGGGGTGCGAAAGGCTGCAGGCCGCCCTGCCCGGCTCCGACCAGTCGATCGCCACCGTCGCGTGGCCGATGCCGAACCGGGCCTTGAGCTCGCGCTCGACCGCCTCGACGACGGCGCGCGGGTCGGCGCCCGGAGCAAGCCGCACGTGCAGCGTGGCCATGGCGCGGCCGGAGGTGATGAGCCAGGCATGGACGTGGCTCACCGCCGCCACGCCGTCGACGGTCGCCACGAGGTGCCGGGAGACGTCGTCGGGGTCGACGTCGTCCGGCGTACCCTCGAGCAGGATGTGCAGCGACTTCGCCAGGAGCTTCCACGCGCTGCGCACGATGAGCAGCGCGACGAGGACGGAGAGCAGCGGGTCGATGGGCGTCCAGCCGGTGAAGCGGATCACCAGCGCGGCGACGATGGCCCCGACCGAGCCGAGGAGGTCGCCCAGCACGTGCAGCGTCGCGCCCTTGATGTTGACGTGCTCGGTGTCGCCGCGCGCCAGCAGCCACAGCACGAAGACGTTGACGAGAAGCCCCACCGTCGCGACCGCGAGCATCGGCCCCGACATGATCTCGACCGGCTGGCGGAAGCGCTGGACCGCCTCGTAGACGATCCATACCACGATGGCGAACAGCGTGATCGCGTTGACGAAGCCGGCCACGACCTCGAAGCGGGAATAGCCGAAGGTGCGGCGGGAATCGGCGGTGCGGCGGCCGAGGCGGAAGGCCGTATAGGCGAGCGCGAGCGCGGCCGCGTCGGTGAACATATGGCCGGCATCGGCGAGAAGGGCGAGCGAGCCGGAGAGATAGCCGCCGACCGCCTCGACGATCATGAACGAGAAGATGACGAAGAAGGCGATCAGCATCACCCGCTCGTTGTCGCCGGTGACGGCGGGCGCATGGGAATGGCCATGGTGATCGTGGGAATGGGACATCGGACGGCTCGCTCGAAACGCTGGAACAACATATGAATATGTGTTCATATGCTTGATGTCAACCTGCGGAAAGCGCCACGATGCCGCAGCCGCCGGCACCTCGCGCCGGCTGCCCGGCGCGATCGGAAGGTTGCGCCTCCGCCCTCGCAGCACCTATGATCCCTTGCCGGATCATCGGCCCGCGCAAGGATTCTGCCATGCCGTTCAACGAACGCTCGAAGCACATCACGCAGGGCGTCGCCCGCTCGCCGAACAGGGCGATGTATTACGCGCTCGGCTACGAGAAGGCCGACTTCGACAAGCCGATGATCGGCATCGCCAACGGCCATTCCACCATCACGCCGTGCAATGCCGGGCTCCAGCCGCTGGCCGACGCCGCCGTGGCCGCGATCAGGGCGGCGGGCGCCAACCCGCAGACCTTCGGCACGCCGACCATCTCCGACGGCATGTCGATGGGCACGGAGGGCATGAAGTATTCGCTGGTCTCGCGCGAGGTCATCGCCGACTGCGTCGAGACCTCGGTGCAGGGCCAGTGGATGGACGGCGTGCTGGTGCTGGGCGGCTGCGACAAGAACATGCCCGGCGGCATGATCGGCATCATCCGCGCCGACGCCCCGGCGATCTACGTCTATGGCGGCACCATCCGCCCCGGCCGCTGGAAGGGCGAGGACCTGTCCATCGTCTCGGCCTTCGAGGCCGTCGGCGCCTTCATGGCCGGCGAGATGAGCGAGGAGGATTTCGAGGGCATCGAGCGCAACGCCTGCCCCACCACCGGCTCGTGCGGCGGCATGTACACGGCCAACACCATGAGCTCTTCCTTCGAGGCGCTCGGCATGTCGCTGCTCTATTCCTCGACCATGGCCAGCCCCGACCAGGAGAAGCTCGACAGCGCCGCCGAATCCGGCCGCGTGCTGGTCGAGGCGGTGAAGGCGAACATCACCCCGCGCCGGATCGTCACCCGCGAGTCGATCGAGAACGCGGTCGCGCTCATCATGGCGCTCGGCGGCTCGACCAATGCGGTGCTGCACTACCTCGCCATCGCCAACGCCGCCGAGATCGACTGGACGCTGGATGATTTCGAGCGCGTGCGCCGCAAGGTGCCGGTGCTGTGCGACCTGAAGCCCTCGGGAAAGTACATGGCCGTCGACCTGCACGACGCGGGCGGCGTGCCACAGGTGCTGAAGATCCTGCTGAATGCGGGCCTCATCCACGGCGATTGCCTCACCGTCACCGGCCGGACGCTCGCCGAGGAACTGGCGCACGTGCCGGACGCGCCACGCGCCGACCAGGACGTCATCATGCCGATGGACAGGGCGCTCTACCGCGAGGGCCATCTCGCCATCCTCAGGGGCAACCTCGCCGAGGACGGCGCCGTCGCCAAGATCACCGGCCTGAAGAGCCCGCAGATCTCCGGCCCGGCGCGCGTGTTCGACGACGAGCAGTCGGCCATGGACGCCATCCTCTCCGACCGCATCCGGCCGGGCGACGTGGTCGTGCTGCGCTATCTCGGCCCCAAGGGCGGGCCGGGCATGCCGGAGATGCTCGCGCCCACCTCGGCCATCATCGGCCGGGGCCTGGGCGAAAGCGTCGGGCTGATCACCGACGGCCGCTTCTCGGGCGGCACATGGGGCCTGGTCGTCGGCCACGTCGCCCCGGAAGCCTACGTCGGCGGCACCATCGCGCTGGTCGAGGAAGGCGACACCATCACCATCGACGCCCACCGGCTGCTGCTCCAGCTCGAGGTGGACGACGCCGAGCTCGCCCGCCGCCGCGCCGCCTGGAAGCAGCCCGAGCCGCGCTACAGGCGCGGCGTGCTTGCCAAGTTCTCGGCCCTCGCCCGCCCCGCCAACG
>JAEZXF010000152.1 GCA_023419995.1 Pseudomonadota bacterium
GGGGTGGTGCGGTCGAAGGCGGGCATGGCTTCAGGTTCTATCCGGGCGTGGCTGCCGCGGTTGCACGCGCCGCGCCGGCAGGGCCGCGGCGCCCGTCACAACCCGTCGGGCCCCATGCCCGGATTGGTGCTTTCCGCCGCGGGCTTGCCGCCGCCGACCCGGCGCTCGCGATAGAGCGTATAGAGACCGGACACGACGATGATGCTCGCGCCGACGATCATGGCGAGGTCCGGCGTTTCGCCGAAGATGAGGAAGCCGAGCGTCAGCGCCCAGATCAGCGCGGTGTAGCGGAACGGCGCGACGAAGGAGATCTCGCCTTCCCGCATCGCCATGATGATGAACTGGTAGCCGCCGATGAGCAGGATCGAGGAGAAGGCGAGAAGGAGGGTTGAGGAGGCCGGCAGCGGCTCCCAGTCGCCGGAGACCAGGACGATCACGCCGCCGAGAAGGGAGACCATCACCGCCGTCGCCACCGAGACGAGCATGGAGGGGATCTCCTCGGGGATGCGCCGGGTGAACAGGTCGCGCGACGCCGCGCACATCACCGACAGCAGCGCCAGCAGCGAGAAGGCGTTGAAGCCCTCGAGGCCGGGCCGGACGATGACGAGGACGCCGCTGAAGCCGATGGCGATGGCCAGCCATCGCCTCCAGCCGACGGTTTCGCCTAAGAACAGCGCCGCGCCCATGGTGACGGCGAGCGGCAGCGCCTGGAGCACGGAGGAGATGTTGGCGAGCGGCATGTGGGACAGGGCCGCGACGAAGGCGAGGGTCGCACCCATCTCCGACAGGGTGCGCATCGCCACGACGGGGTGGAAGATCTGCCCGGGGCGCCGGAGCGCGCCGCTGCTCCACGCCAGCAGCAGGATCAGCAGCGTCGCGAACAGGCCGCGGACGAGCAGAACCTGCCCCATGCCGACGGTTTCCAGCACATATTTGGTGATGGCGTCGTTCGAGGTGAACGTTGCCATGGCAACGACCATGAACAGCGCCGCGCGCAGATTGGAGGAGATGGGCACTGGCCTGTCCGGTTGTTGCTCGGTGTCCGTCAGTCCTCTAGGCGGGAAGGCGGCGCGGCGCAACGGACAGGGCATCCGATTTATAAGGCCATGCGCCGGGACGGGCCCCGGCGGGCGTCAGCCGCCGGTCACGCTCATGTGGCGGGCGACGGCCGGGCGGCGGGTGTGCCGGTCGATGACGAAGTCGTGGCCCTTCGGCTTGCGCGAGATGGCCTCGTCAATGGCGCGGGCCACCGCCTCGTTGGCCTCGGAGGAGCGCAGCGCGGCGCGGAGGTCGGCGGCGTCCTCCTGGCCGAGGCACATGTAGAGCGTGCCGGTGCAGGTCAGCCGGACCCGGTTGCAGCTTTCGCAGAAATTGTGGGTCATCGGCGTGATGAAGCCGAGCCGGCCGCCGGTCTCCAGCACCTCGACGTAGCGGGCCGGGCCGCCGGTGCGGAAGGGGATGTCGGCCAGCGTGAACCGGCGCTCGAGCTGCGCCCGCAGCAGCGACAGGGGCAGGTACTGGTCGGTGCGGTCGGCGTCGATCTCGCCCATCGGCATGGTCTCGATGACGGTCAGGTCCATGCCGCGCCCGTGCGCCCAGCGCAGCATCCCGGGCAGCTCGTCCTCGTTGAAGCCCTTGAGGGCGACGGCGTTGAGCTTGATCTTCAGCCCCGCGGCCTGGGCGGCGTCGATGCCGGCCATCACCTTGTCGAGGTCGCCCCAGCGGGTGACGGCGCGGAATTTCTGCGGGTCGAGCGTGTCGAGCGAGACGTTGATTCGGCGGATGCCGCAGTCGGCGAGCTCGGCGGCGAAGCGGGCGAGCTGCGAGCCGTTGGTCGTCAGCGTCAGCTCGTCGAGCGCGCCGCTGTCGAGATGGCGCGAAAGCTGGCGGATCAGGTGCATGACGTTCTTGCGCACCAGCGGCTCGCCGCCGGTCAGGCGCAGCTTGCGCACGCCCTTCTCCACGAAGGCGCTGCACAGCCGGTCGAGCTCCTCGAGGCTGAGAAGGTCCCGCTTGGGCAGGAAGGTCATGTCCTCCGCCATGCAGTAGGTGCAGCGGAAGTCGCAGCGGTCGGTGACCGAGACGCGCAGATAGGTAATGGCGCGTCCGAACGGATCGATCATGCGGGGGCCGTTCATGCGTTGGTCATTCCTGTGACGTCAGATCCTGTCTCTCGGCCCGTACTTTCGGCCCATGGCCGGAATGTCTGCCGGCGGGACCGGCTTTTCAAGGCCGTCCCATCTCCTTCTATCGCGCATCCGGAAATATGCGACGCCCATTCTCGCCGGAAATTGCGGCATCTCAAAGAGACGACGATCTGCGCCCGGAGCATCGCCCGCCGGCTAGCCAGCGCATCCGGCGGGCGATAATGTCCCGCCACCCGTTCCAGGACGACTCCATGACCGCCGCCCCCACCGAACTGCGCGTCTCGCGCGACCGCCGCCTGCTCACCGTCACCTTTGCCGGCGAGGAGCCCTTCGAGTTCACGGCCGAGCTGCTGCGCGTCCTCTCGCCTTCCGCCGAGGTGCAGGGCCATTCGCCCGAGCAGCGGGTGACGGTGCCCGGCAAGAAGGAGGTCGCCATCGCCCGCATCGAGCCGGTTGGCAACTATGCGGTGCGCATCGTCTTCGACGATTTCCACGACAGCGGCCTCTTCACCTGGTCGTACCTGATGACGCTCGGCCGCGAGAAGGACGAGCGATGGCAGGGCTATCTCGCCGAGCTGGAGCAGAAGGGCCTGTCGCGGGATCGGCGCTGAGATGAGCGACATACGCAGCATCGGGGAACTCGAAGCGCTCTACGGCCAGCCGGGCGAGACCTCGCTGGTCAAGGAGCTGGACCGGCTGATTCCCGAATATGCCACCTTCATCGAGGCGTCGCCCTTCGTGGCGCTGGCCACGGCCGAGGCGGGCGGGCTCGACTGCTCGCCGCGCGGCGACCTGCCCGGATTCGTGAGGGTCCACGACGACAGGACGCTGATGCTGCCGGACCGGCGCGGCAACAACCGTGCCGATTCGCTGCGCAACGTCGTCGAGGACGGGTGCGTGGGCCTGCTGTTCCTGGTGCCGGGATCGGGCACGACGCTGCGCGTCAACGGCCGTGCCCGGCTCTCGGCCGATCCGGCGCTGTGCGCTTCCTTTGCCGTCGACGGGCAGGCGCCGCGCACGGTCGCCGTCATCGCCATCGAGGCGGTCTACTTCCAGTGCGCCCGGGGCCATCCACCGCTCCGGGCTGTGGAACCCGGAGAAGCATGTCGACCCGCGCAGCCTGCCGACGCCCGGCAGGATCCTGGCCGTCACCAGCAAGGCGCGCATCGACGGCGCGGCCTACGACGCCGCGTGGCCCGAGCGGGCGAAGAAGTCGATGTGGTGACTATTCCCCGCCTTCGAGCGCGGTCTCGATGCGGCGCATCTGCTCGCCCATCGCCTCGCACTGGGCCGGGGTGGACTGGGCCATGACCCGGTCGAGGATGCCGCAGTAGAGCTTCAGCGCCGCCATCAGCCGGGCCTCGCCCTCCTGCGTCAGGTGCAGCCGCAGGATGCGGCGGTCGGTGGCGTCGCTCTCGCGGCGGATCAGCCCCTGCTCCTCGAGCTGCGGCACCAGCATGGTGATGCTCGAGCGGCCGACGAGCAGCTTGCGCGCCACCTCGTGCTGCGACGAGCCGGGATGGCGGTAGATGTTCATCAGCACGTCGAGCTGGCCGATCTTCAGGTCGAGCGGCGCCAGCGCCTTGGTCAGCTCGCGCACGACGGCGCGCTCGGCGCGCACGAGGGCGATCCAGTTGCGGAAGCGGGGATTGTCCCAGGGCAGGGCGGGCTTGCCGGTCATCGGGAAGCGGCGACGGTTTTGCGGTGGCGGTTCGATGTCATGACGCTACCGGTAGCGCATTCGCGCCGGCCGGACAAATCGCGGAACCGCGAACACGCACGGCTGGCAAGCCCCGCCGTGCTTCCGCGCGGCCGGCCTGCTCCATGGGAGGCACGAGCGAAGCGAGCTGCCGCGAGATCGAAGGATGGTGGCCGCTGCGGGAGTCGAACCCGCATGAGCAAAGCCCGAGGCATTTTAAGTGCCTTGTGTCTACCAGTTCCACCAAGCGGCCATTGGTGCCGGCGCCGGCAATTCCGCGCGCCGCGCGCAATTTGGTTAGTGGACGCCGCGGCCGCGATCAAGCCGGAAAGGCGCGCGCCGCGATGCGGCGGATGAAGGCGACGACGCGCGCCGTCTCGGCATATTGCGGCATGTGGCCGATGCCGTCGGCGATCTCCAGATCGAGGCCCTCGATCCTGCCCTGCATGGCGAGGCCGTGCCTGCGGTGGTTCAGGACGCGGTCGGCGCTGCCGAACAGGATGCCGCACGGGACCGCGATCTCGCCGTGGCGGGCCTCGACCGACGGCATGTCGTGGCGCAGCGCCACGAGGTCGGTCGACGTCGCGTAGAAATGGCTCGGCCGCATCGCGCCCATCGCGCCGCCGGCGACGGCATAGTCGTGCGGCGGCTTCTGCGGCCCGAAGACGTAGTCGAGCGTCTGCGCCGCCATCTTGAGCGAGGCCGGCAGGGCGACGGTCTGCGCCACCAGCCAGCGCAGGAGCGGCGAGCGGATGTCGAGCGCGCGGAACTCGGGCGCGACCTTGTCCTCGTGATGGGTCAGCGGCGCGAGAAGCGCGAGGCCCGAGACCTTGTCGGGATAGGCGAGCGTCGTGGCGAGCGCGACCGCCCCGCCGAGCGAATGACCGACGAGCAGCGGCTTTTCCAGACCGAGCGCGTCGATGAAGCCGGCGACGAGCCGCGCCTGCTGGCCCAGCCTGCCGTCGAGGCCGG
>JAEZXF010000324.1 GCA_023419995.1 Pseudomonadota bacterium
CTTGATCCGCTCCCACTGGTCATCCCGAAGCGTGTCGCAGTCCATCGCCGATCTCCAAAAATCAGCGTTGAATCTGATTTGCTCTCCCTTGGGAATCCCAACCCGTTAAATCGTCACTACCCCCTAGCGCAGGATGCGGCTGACGAGCTGGGCCGTGTAGTCGACCATCGGCACGATGCGGGCATAGTTGAGCCGCGTCGGGCCGATGACGCCGAGCGCGCCGATGACGCGGGCGTCCTTGTCGCGATAGGGCGCGACCACCAGCGACGAGCCCGACAGCGAGAACAGCTTGTTCTCCGAGCCGATGAAGATGCGCACGCCCGAGCCTTCCTCGGCGAGGTCGAGAAGCTGGATCAGCCCCTCCTTGGTCTCCAGGTCCTCGAACAGGTGGCGCAGGAGGGCGAGATCGGCCTGCGCGGTGACGTTCTCGAGCAGGTGGGCGCGGCCGCGCACGATCAGGCGGGCTGGAAGCCCGCTCTCGGCGCCGGCCCAGACCGCCAGCCCCCGCTCGACCAGATCCTGCGACAGCGTGTCGAGGGCGGCGCGCGTGTCCTCGCGCAGCCTGGAGATCTCGGCCTTCGCCTCGGCCAGCGTGCGGCCGCGGATGTGGGCGTTGAGGAAGTTCGACGCCTCGTGGAGCTGCGAGGCGGTGATGCCGGCCGGCAGCTCGAGCACGCGGTTCTCCACGTCGCCGTTCTGCGAGACGAGCACCGTCAGCGCCCGGGTCGGCTCGAGCTGGATGAACTCGATGTGCTTCAGCGGCACCTCGGCCTTGGTCGCCAGCACCAGCCCGGCGCCGCGCGACATGCCGGACAGCATCTGGCTCGCCTCGGTCAGCATGTGCTCGAGCGTCGCGCCGCTGCCGGAGGCCCTGACCTGGGCCTCGATGTTGCGGCGCTCGCCGTCGGAAAGGTCGCCGATCTCCATGAAGGCGTCGACGAAGAAGCGCAGGCCGGTCTGCGTCGGCAGCCGGCCCGCCGAGACGTGCGGCGCATAGATCAGGCCGAGCTGCTCGAGGTCGCTCATCACGTTGCGCACCGTGGCCGGCGACAGCGACTGCGGCAGCAGCCGGGACAGGCTGCGCGAGCCGACGGGCTCGCCGTCCTTCAGATAGGTCTCGACGATCGTGCGGAAGATCTCGCGCGAGCGCGCGTCGAGCGACTGGAGGTAATGATGGTCCGGCTGTGGCTTCGTCATCGTCGGCATGGCTTCTTTCCCGGCCAAGGATATAGTGGGGCGGCGTGGCGACGCAACGGCCCGAAACACGGGATCGTCCGGGGCCGGGACCATGGCCGCGGTCGGCCGACGTCCGTGCGGAGCGGCGCGTGCGGCCGCGAGCCAAATAAATTGCGTCTTCAGGAGCCGGCGGCTACAAGCCCGCATCTCGAAACGGAACGGAACCATGCGGCCATCCAAACGCCAGCCCGACGAAATGCGGGCGATCTCCTTCGACCGCGGCGTGCCCCGGCACGCCGAGGGCTCCTGCCTCGTGCGCTTCGGCGACACCCATGTCCTGTGCACGGCGAGCCTGGAGGAGCGGGTGCCGCCATGGCTGCGCAACTCCGGCAAGGGCTGGGTGACGGCCGAATACGGCATGCTGCCGCGCTCGACCGGCGAGCGCATGCGCCGCGAGGCGTCGTCCGGCAAGCAGGGCGGCCGCACGCTGGAGATCCAGCGCCTGATCGGCCGATCCTTGCGCGCCGTCGTCGACCTCCAGGCGCTCGGCGAGGTGCAGATCACCGTCGACTGCGACGTCATCCAGGCCGACGGCGGCACGCGCACGGCCGCCATCACCGGCGGCTTCGTGGCGCTGCACGACTGCCTGAAGTGGATGGAGGCGCGCCAGATGCTCAGCATCCAGAAGGTGCTGAGGGACCATGTCGCGGCGATCTCCTGCGGCATCCACAACGGCGTGCCGGTGATCGACCTCGACTATGCCGAGGATTCGTCGGCCGTCACCGACGCCAACTTCGTCATGACCGGCAAGGGCGGCATCGTCGAAGTGCAGGGCACGGCCGAGGGCGAGCCGTTCTCCGAGGAGGAGTTCTCGGCGCTGATGGCGCTGGCGAAGGGCGGCATCGCCCGGCTGGTCAATCTGCAGAAGATGGCGATCACGTAGGCCACGGACGACCTGATGACCCTGCGCCGCCTCTCACCTGCCTGCCGGCATCCTCTCCCCGTGAACGGCGAGAGGAGAGACTGCCGCAACCTCGCCACGTCCCCTTCTCCTCGTTCACGGGGAGAAGGTGCCCGAAGGGCGGATGAGGGGCGGCGCGGACATCCGCCGTCCGGCGGGAGCGCACAATGACCCCCTCCGGCATCCTCGAATCCGCGCTCTATGTCGACGACCTCGACAGGGCGGAGGCGTTCTATGGCGGGGTGCTGGGGCTGGAGCGCATCGCGCGGGTCGAGGAGCGCCACGTCTTCTTCCGCTGCGGCGACGGCGTGCTTCTGCTGTTCGACGCGCAGGCGACGGTGAAGCCGCCCGCGCCGGACGCGAGGCTGCCGGTGCCGCCGCACGGCGCGACGGGAGACGGGCACCTGTGCTTCCGAGCCACGGCGCAGGAGATCGACCGGTTCCGGGCGCATCTGGAGAGGAACGGCGTCGCCATCGCGGCCGATTTCCGCTGGCCGGCGCGCGGCGACGAGCCGAGCGGCGGCCGCTCGATCTATTTCCGCGATCCGGCAGGCAACTCGCTGGAGATCGCCGAACCGAGAATCTGGGGACTGGCCTGATGCGCATGCTCGAGGGAAAGAAGATCGTCGTCGCGAGCCACAACAGGGGCAAGCTGGCCGAGATCGCCGACCTGATCGGGCCGTTCGGCTTCGAGGCGAAGTCGGCGGCCGAATACGGCCTGCCCGAACCGGACGAGACCGGCACCACCTTCGAGGAGAACGCCTACATCAAGGCCTTCGCCGCCGCCGCCGCCACCGGCCTGCTGGCGCTGTCGGACGACAGCGGGCTCGCGGTCGACGCGCTCGACGGCGCGCCCGGCGTCTACACGGCCGACTGGGCGGTGCAGGAGGACGGCAGCCGCGATTTCGGCCGCGCCATGGCGCTGACCGAGGAAAAGCTGGCCGCAAAGGGCGCCACCGCACCCGCCGACCGCACAGGGCGCTTCGTCTCCGTGATCTGTGTCGCCTGGCCCGACGGGCATGCCGAGTACTTCCGCGGCGAGGTCGACGGCACGCTGGTATGGCCGCCGCGCGGCGAGAAGGGCTTCGGCTACGACCCGATCTTCCTGCCCGACGGCCACGACAAGACCTTCGGCGAGATGACCGCCGAGGAAAAGCACGGCTGGAAGCCCGGCGGCGCCACCGCCCTTTCCCACCGCGCCCGCGCCTTCCGGAAGTTCGCCCGCGCCATGCTCGGCTCGCCATGAGCGACACGGAGCGCGCGCCCGGCTTCGGAATCTACGTCCACTGGCCGTTCTGCGCGGCCAAGTGCCCCTATTGCGACTTCAACAGCCATGTGCGTCACCAGCCGGTCGACCAGCCGCGCTTCGTCGCCGCCTTCGCGGCCGAGATGGCGGCGATGCGCGCCCGCACCGGCCCGCACGCGGTGACGTCGATCTTCCTCGGCGGCGGCACGCCGTCGCTGATGGAGCCGCAGACCGTGGGCGCGGTGCTCGACGCCGTGGCGCGGAACTGGACCGTGCCCGCCGGCATCGAGGTGACGCTGGAGGCGAACCCGTCCTCTGTCGAGGCGTCGCGCTTCCGCGGCTATCGCGACGCCGGCGTCAACCGCGTCTCGCTCGGCGTGCAGGCGCTGGACGACAGGGACCTGCGCTTCCTCGGCCGCCTGCACGACGTCGAGCAGGCGCTCGGCGCGATCCGGCTGGCGCGCGAGACTTTTCCACGTTTGTCCTTCGACCTGATCTATGCCCGGCCCGGCCAGACGCTCGAGGCGTGGGAGAGCGAGCTGGAGCAGGCGATCGGCCACGCGGCCGACCACCTGTCGCTCTACCAGCTCACCATCGAGGAGGGCACGCGCTTCCACCTGCTGCACGAAGCGGGCAAGTTCGTCATGCCCGAGCCGGACCTCGCCGCCGACCTCTACCGGCTGACGCAGGAGGTGACGGCGGCGAAGGGCCTGCCGGCCTACGAGATCTCCAACCACGCGCGGCCGGGCGCGGAAAGCCGACACAACCTCGTCTACTGGCGCTACGGCGAGTATGTCGGCGTCGGCCCCGGCGCGCATGGCCGCTTCGTCGAGGACGGCCGGCGCATCGTCACCTTCACCGAGAAGATGCCGGAGACCTGGGCGTCGCTGGTCGAGAGACAGGGCCACGGCATCGTCGGCGGCGAGGTGCTGACGCGCGAGGAGGAGGCCGACGAGTTCCTGCTGATGGGGTTGCGGCTGGCCGAGGGCATCGACCTTGCCCGCTACGAGCAGCTTTCCGGGCGGCCGCTGTCGTCGCGCCGCATCGCCACCCTGCAGGAGGAGAACCTCGTCGCCCCGGTCGGCAACGCCCGGCTGCGCGCCACGCCGTCCGGCATGATCGTGCTCGACGCGGTGGTGGCCGATCTGGCACGATAGGCCGATGAGCGGGGACACGGGAAGGGAGCGCAGCTACGTCGTCGGGCAGGCGGTGTTTTCCGCCCGGCCGCTGCCGCCCGCGCTCTACCTGGTGGCGACGCCGATCGGCAACCTGTCCGACATCACCATCCGCGCGCTGGAGACGCTGGCCGCCGCCGACGTCCTCGCCTGCGAGGATACGCGCGTCACCCGGGTGCTGCTTGCCCGCTACGGCATCTCCCGCCGCACCACCGCCTATCACGAGCACAACGCCGCCGAGGCCGGGCCGAAGCTCGCCGAGGCGGTGCTGGCGGGCCGGAGCGTCGCGCTCGTCTCCGACGCCGGCACGCCGCTCGTCTCCGATCCCGGCTACCGACTGGTCGAGGAGGTCGTGGCCGCCGGCGGCACCGTCGTGCCCATCCCCGGTCCCTCGGCGCTGCTCGCCGCGCTGACGGCATCGGGCCTGCCCTCCGACACATTCCTGTTCGCCGGCTTCCTGCCGTCGAAAGCGGGCCAGCGCGCGGCGCGGCTGGAGGAGCTGAAGGCCGTGCCGGGAACGCTCGTCTTCTACGAATCACCGCGCCGGCTGGCCGGGGCGCTTTCCGCCATGGCCGACGTGCTGGGCGACCGGCCGGCCGCCGTCTGCCGCGAGCTGACCAAGACCTTCGAGGAGGTGCGGCGCGGCCCGCTCGCCGCGCTGGCCGCCGCCTATGCGGAGGAGGACACGCCGAAGGGCGAGGTCGTCGTCTGCGTCGGCCCGCCCCTGCCGCGGCAAGGCAACGCCGAGGACGTCGACGCGCTGCTCCTGTCGCTCGGCGCCGAGCTGGGCGCATCGAAGGCGGCGGCGGAAGCCGCACGGATGACCGGCGGCAGGAAGGTCGACCTCTACCGCAGGCTCATGGAGCTGAAAGGCGATGGCGGCTAGGGGCGAGGGGCAGAGGCTTCGCCATCACCGGCGCGGCCATCGCGGCGAGTGGCTGGCCGCGATGGCGCTGATGCTGAAGGGCTACCGCATCCTCGAGCGGCGCTATCGCACCAGGCTCGGAGAGATCGACCTGATCGCGCGGCGCGGCAATCTCGTGCTGATCGTCGAGGTCAAGGTGCGGCCGACGCTGGTTCAGGCCATGGAGGCGGTGGCGCGGCTGTCGGAACGCCGCATCGAGTCCGCCGCCGACCTCTGGCTCGCGCGCCAGCCCGACCACGCCCGCCTGTCGCTGCGTTTCGACATGATCGCGGTCCTGCCGCGCCGCTGGCCGGTTCACGTCGAAAACATTTTCCAGGGCCGCTGAACGCCGGCAAATTATTCCCTTGCGGCAGCTTTGGGGCGGGATCATGCTGCCCGCGCATTTCCGCTCAAACCGGGGAACAAGACGATGTGCCACGCCTGCGTCATCGAGAACGTCAAGTCGAACATGCTGTCGCGCCGAAGCCTCTTCAAAGGCGGCGTTGCCGCCGCTGCCGCCGTCACCGTCGCGGCCGCGCCGCAGCCGCTCTTCGCGCAAGGGCTGCCGGGCAAGGCGGAAGACCTGACGCACGAGCTCCACGAGAACTTCCCGACCTTCTTCGGCGGGCAGCAGGTCTTCTACGACAAGAAGTTCAGCTACGAGAAGGACACGTTCAACCTCTTCGAGCTGCGCATCAACGAGCACACCGGCACCCATATCGACGCGCCGCTGCACTTCTCCGCCGACGGCAAGTCGGTGGCCGAGATCGCGGTGGAAGACCTGATCGCGCCGCTGGTGGTGGTCGACATCCGCGCCAAAGCCGCCGAGAACGCCGACGCGCAGCTCACGCCCGACGACCTCAAGGCGTGGATCGACGCCAACGGCGACCTGCCCGATGGCGCGGTGGTGGCGCTGAATTCCGGCTGGGACGCGCATCTCGGCACCGACAGGTTCCGCAACGCCGACGGCGAGGGCAAGATGCACTTCCCCGGCTTCCACGTCGAGGCGATCCAGCAGCTTCTCGAGGGCTCGACCAAGGCGATCGCGGTCGACACGCTGTCGCTCGATTTCGGCCAGTCGCCGGACTTCGCCGTCCACAACACCTGGCTGCCGGACGGCCGCTACGGCATCGAGGGCGTCGCCAATCTGGGCGCGCTGCCGGCGAGCGGCGCCACCATCGTCGTCGGTGCCCCCAAGGTGCGCGGCGGCACCGGCGGCCCGGCGCGGGTGTTCGCCTTCGTGTGACGTAGGCCGGAGACGGGGGGTTGGCGGTCGGACGTCGCCGCCCCCGCCTGCCTGCCGGCATCTGCCGGGGTCGGGCCGCTTGTCGCGGCCCGTCTATCGGACTCCCGCATATGGGAAACAGGAGAGATAGCTGCGACCTCGCCGCGTCCCCTTCTCCCCGTTCACGGGGAGAAGGTGCCCGAAGGGCGGATGAGGGGCAGCGC
>JAEZXF010000425.1 GCA_023419995.1 Pseudomonadota bacterium
GTGCAGCGTGCCGGCATGCTCGGCCTCGCAGTCGATGCCGTGGCGGCGGATCAGGTCGAAGACGACGCCCGGCCCCTCGCCCAGCGCCGCGAGCATGCGTTCGCCGTGCTCGCGCCCGAGGATCGCAGGCATGTCGTCCGGCATGATCCACAGCCCGGCGTTGACGAGGCCGACATTGCGGCCCGAGCCGCCGAAGCCGACCTCGGCCGCGTCGAGCACCACCACCGATACCCCGGCCGCGGCGAGGTGCAGCGCCGCCGAAAGGCCGGTATAGCCCGCGCCGACGACGACGGCGTCCGCCCTGAGATCGCCGGCGAGCGCTCCCGTCGCCGGCGCGGCGGGGGCCGTCTTTTCCCAAAGTCCGTGAGAGTGAGGATCGTTCTGCATAGGCCGATTCTGACCTGTCCGAGGGCAAAGCAAATCGACGAATGCAGATCACGTCATGCGGCGGATGCATTCATCCGCCTCACCCTAGCATACTGTATCTACAAGTGCACACACCTTTGCAGAGCACGACCTGCCGGGACGCGGTGCCGCGCCCCGCAGGGGTGAGGCGCGGTCAACCGCCGACGCGCAGGAACACATAGGGTGCGGCCCTGGGATCGCGCGGAACGGCGTAGACCTCGTAGGCCTCAGGCTCGCCGCCCATGCCGAGCGAGCCCTGCGGCATGCCCGGCACGGCGAGGCCGGCGACGTCCGGACGCTCGGCGATCAGGGTGCCGATCGCCTCGAGCGGCACGTGGCCTTCGAGGAAGTAGCCGCCGGCCGACGCGACGTGGCAGCTCAGCATGTCCTGCGGCACGCCGGCCTGCTGCCGCACCTGCGACAGGTCCTCGAGATCGACGGTCCGGACGCTGTAGCCGGCATCCTCCAGCGCCTGCGCCCATTCGTGGCAGCAGCCGCACCACGGCGTCTTGTAGACGGTGACGGCCTCGCCGGCGGACACCGGCCCGACACCCGCCGCCAGAGACGCCAGCAGGAACCCGAACCCCGCCGCCAGTGCTCTTCCCTTGTTCATCATGTCTTCCGCCTTCGGTCAGCCCGCCATGCCCAATGGGGCGAAGGTAGCGCAGGGCGCGCGCCCGCTGTTTGCGGCCGATCAAGTTGCGGCTTGCGGGCGATCAAATTGCCGCGAGCGCCGCGGCGGCGCCCGCGTCCCTGCGTCAGGCGAACGGTACGGCGCCGGTGCCGGGCGGCAGCTTGGCCTCGTCGTCCGGCTCGACGTGGATGACGACGCGCACCGAGGGGATTTCCGCCTTCAGGGCGTCCTCGACCCGATCGCAGATGGCGTGGCTGTCGCCGACCGTCATGCCGGCGTCGACCACCATGTGGAACTCGATGAAGGTGGCGCGCCCGGCGATGCGGGTCTTGAGGTCGTGGACCTCGAGCGCGCCCCGCGAATGGGCGGAGATGATGTCGCGGATGCGCATCGTCTCCTCCACCGGCACCGCCCGGTCCATCAGCCCGTCGAGCGACGAGCCGATGACGCGCCAGCCCTGCCACAGGATGTTGAGCGCCACGACCAGCGCCAGCAGCGGGTCGAGCAGGTGCCAGCCGGTCAGCACCGCGCCGACGAGGCCGGCGATGACGCCGACCGAGGTGACGACGTCGGTCATCAGGTGGCGGCCGTCGGCTTCCAGCGCCGGCGACCTCTGGCGGCGGCCGACGCGGATGAGGAGCAAGGCCCAGAAGCAGTTGATCGCCGCGGCGAGGCCGTTGACGGCGAGACCTTCCCAGGCCTGCTCCATCGGCCCCGGGGTCTGCCACACCCGCCACACCTCGGCGATGATGAGCAGCGCGGCGACGACGATCAGCACGCCCTCGAGCACGGCCGAGAAGTACTCGGCCTTGTGATGGCCGAACTGGTGGTCGCTGTCGGCCGGCTTGTGGCTGACCGAGATCGCCCACAGCGCGGCCGTCGCGGCGATGACGTTGACGATGGATTCGAGCGCGTCGGAATAGAGCGCGACCGACCCCGTCATCCGCCAGGCAAGGAACTTCAGCGCCATCACCCCGAGGGCGACGGCGATCGACCATGCGGCGAGCCGCCTAATCTTCTGCTTGTCGCTCATGGCAGCGATTCTTCTCCCCGTTCACGGGGAGAAGATGCCGGCAGGCAGATGAGGGGCAGTGCGACCCCTGCAAGGCAGGCCCCGCCCCTCATCCGGCCCTTCGGGCCACCTTCTCCCCGTGAACGGGGAGAAGGAAATGGCGTCCTGCCTCTCATGTCGCCCCATTCCTCACGCGGCCTTCACCTTCGCCCGGCGCGGCAGGTGCGCCACCACGTTCTCGATCATCCGCATACCGGCGTTGTGGCCGAGCGTCATGATCGATTCGGGGTGGAACTGCACCGCCGCCACCGGCTCGCTCTTGTGCTCGAACGCCATGATGACGCCGTCCTCTGTCTCGGCCGTCACCAGGAACGCATCGGGCAGCCGCACCGGATCGGCGAAGATCGAATGGTAGCGGCCGACGGTGATCTCCCTGGGCAGGCCGGAGAACACGGCGCCGGGCTTGGAGATGCGGATGCGCGACGGCTTGCCGTGCATCGGCTCGCGAAGCTGGCGCAGCTCGCCGCCATAGGCCTCGGCCAGCGCCTGGAGGCCGAGGCAGACGCCGAAGATCGGCAGCCCGCGCGCCCGCGCCTTGTCGATGGTGGCCTTGCAGTCGAAGTCCTTCGGGCTGCCGGGCCCGGGGGAGAGCACGACGAGGTCGGGATCGAGCCGGTCGAACACCTCCTCCGGCACCGGGGTGCGCACGGTCGACACCTTCGCTCCCGTCTGGCGGAAGTAGTTGGCGAGCGTGTGGACGAAGGAATCCTCGTGGTCGACGAGCAGGATCGACACCCCCTCGCCCACCCGCGCGCTCTCGCGCTCGGCGGTGGCGGCGTTGCCGGCCGAGGCCTCGCGGATCGCCGCCAGCATCGCCGACGCCTTCAGCTCGGTCTCGGCCTCTTCCTCGGCCGGGTCGGAATCGTAGAGCAGCGTCGCGCCGGCCCGCCCCTCGGCCAGGCCGTCCTTGATGCGGATGGTGCGCAGCGTCAGGCCGGTGTTCATGTCGCCGTTGAAATGCACCATGCCGATCGCGCCGCCGTACCAGGCGCGCGGGCTCTTCTCGTGGTTCTCGATGAAGCGCATCGCCCACAGCTTCGGCGCGCCGGTGACGGTGACGGCCCAGGCGTGGGACAGGAAGGCATCGAAGGCGTCCATGCCTTCGCGCAAGCGCCCCTCGATGTGGTCGACCGTGTGAATCAGTCGCGAGTACATCTCGATCTGGCGGCGGCCGATGACGCGGACAGAGCCCGGCTCGCAGACGCGGCTCTTGTCGTTGCGGTCGACGTCCGAGCACATGGTCAGCTCGGACTCGTCCTTCTTGGAGTTGAGCAGCTTCAGGATCTGCTCGGAATCGGAGATGGCGTCGTCGCCGCGCCGGATCGTGCCGGAGATCGGGCAGGTCTCGACGCGACGGCCGTTGACGCGCACGAACATCTCCGGCGACGCGCCGATCAGGTATTCGCGCTCGCCGAGGTTGATGAAGAACGAGTAGGGCGACGGGTTGATCGTCTTGAGCCGGCGGGTGATCTCGGACGGCTTCGACTTGCACGCCTCGAAGAACATCTGCCCCGGCACCACCTCGAACAGATCGCCGCGCCGGAAGCTCTCCTTCGCTTGATCGACCAGCCGCGCATACTCGCCGGGCTCGTGGTCGCCGCGCGGCGGGATGCGGTCGCTGGTGCGGAACGGCTCCTGCGCGCCCTCGCGGGCGAGCCCCTCGGTGGAGAAGCCCTCGCCGGCGAAGTCGTAGCGGTCGCGCCACGCCTTGGCCTGGTGGTGGTCGACCACGAGGATCTCGTCCGGCAGGTAGAGCACGAGGTCGCGCTGGCTGGCCGGACGGGAAAGCTTCTGCTCGACATGGTCGAACTGGAAGGCGAGGTCGTAGCCGAACGCGCCGTAGAGGCCGAGATTGGCGTCCTCCGGCGAGCGGAACAGGTCGACCAGCGCCCTGAGCACGGTGAAGACGGTCGGAACGCGCGAGCGCTCCTCCTCGGCGAAGACGCGCGCCGGCTCGGCCACCTGCAGCGCCAGCAGCCCGGCGGCCGCCTCGCCGACCGCCACCTCGGGCAGCGTCTCGACCACGCGGCGGATGACGGGAAGCAGCGCCTCGCCGCGCATGTTCAGCGCCTCGATGCGCATGGCGCGGCCGCGCGCCGAGACCACGAGCGGCGGGTCGATGATCGCGGTGTCCCAGCGCGTGTAGCGGCCCGGATATTCGTAGTTCGAGGAGAAGACGCAGCCGCGCCGCGAATCCAGCCCGTCTATGTAGGCTGCGATCGCCCCCTCGTAGGGCGTGTCATGGCGGGTGCGGGTGATCGCCACCCCGCCCTGCGTCACGAAGCGCTCCGCGCCGTCTTCAAGCAACTCGACCGTCATTCGTCCGTCTCCATCCGTTGCCGCTTCGGCGCTTCCGGACTGGCTTGAAAACAAAATGGCCGCCCGGAAATCCGTTGCGGCCACCCAAGTTTCACGCGCACGCGCATCGACCGGCCGCTAGGAGCAGCCCCACCACCACAGGTTCGCGGTCGACATCGTGATCATGGCGAAATCCTTAGCGGCGAATGGCCGGCCCGGCAAGCGGATTTCGTGTCGCAGGAACGGGAAAGGGCGGCCCGGAGGCCGCCCCTTCCTTGCCTCTTGGGGCAGGGTTCAGAATTTCTGCGTCAGCGAGATTTTGAACGTCCGGCCGGGCTCGGAGTAGAACGCCTCAGGCTGGCTACCCCCTGTCCGGACGCTGGAGTAGTCGTAATAGGTCTTGTCGAAGACGTTGTAGATTCCAGCGTTGATCTTCAGGCCTTTGATCTGCTCGGGCTCCCACCACGCCGTGAGATCGACAATCCCATAGCCCGGCGTTGAGAAATACGTAATGGAAGTCACACCGCCTGACACGGAGGTCGTCGTCGTGCCACGCGCTCCGGCAGCGGCAATGAAGTCCAGTCCCACGCCCCAGGTCTGCGTGTCATAGGCGATGCCGATGACACCCTTGAGCGGAGCGACGGACGGAAGAAAGGCGCCGGTATCAGTGTCCTCACCTCTGGCATAGGCGAAGCCGGCCCGGACGCTGAAGCCATTGTCGAACCGCTTGTGGGCGCTTGCCTCAAAGCCGTAGATGCGGGCGTTCGGAATGTTCATCGAGCCGGTAATGCCGAACGGATAGCTCGCCGGATTGTAGCCAAGCGCCAAGGCCTCGGCCGCACTCAGGCTCCGTGCCTCGATGAGATTCTTGTATCTGTTGTAGAATAGATTCACGCGCCCGCCGAAGTTCTCGTCGCCAAGCTTCGCGCCGAACTCGAAGCCCTGGCTCGTCTCGGTCTCGAGATTGGGGTTGCCGATCCGGACATATGTGCCCGGCCCGCCGAAGCTACTGTAAAGCTCACCCGCAGTCGGGGCACGGAACGCCATCGCCCACTGGCCGAAAAGTTCGAGCGTGTCGGTCGGCCTGTATCCCAGCCGTAGCTTCGGTGACACGCCGGCATCGCTGAACGCCCCCGGAAGCGTCGGGGAGGTTGCGTTGGCCGCAAACTCCGGCGTCATCTTGGGCGAATGCTCGAGCCAGTCGAATCGGACGCCGGGCGTCAGGTAGAACGGGCTGTCGTCGAGACTGATCTCGTCGTCGATGAAGAAGCCAAACCGCTTGCTGTCCACCTTGGGCGTATCGGCCTGGTTAGTATGCAGGAAGTTGCACTGATGGAAGGGACCGTAGAACGGAGGACAGTTGTCCACGCCGGAGGAATACTGGAGAGATGTGCTTGCCGCGAGGTCGATGCCAACCGAGAGGCGGTGATTGACATCCCCCGCCCTGAAGACCTTGCTACCCGAGCTGACGAATCCGAGAGTTTCCTCATCCATCTCACTGTCACGCGAAATGAAGCCGAGCGGGTCCGTGGTCGTCCGTATACCGGCATAGCCGTTGTTTCTGACTTGCTTCATCCAGTACAATGAGGCTGCGGCAGTATCGAATATGCCAGCGCCGCCATCATACAGGTAGTCGATGGACAGGCGGTCGCGGGCGCTATCCTCATAGATGTCGTACTCGCCGGGCCGGTAGTTCCCGGCAAGCGACTGGCTCGTCCTCGCATCCGTGTCGCGATCCTTGCGGAAGCGCTCTGCTGTCAGGCCGACCATGTGTCCGCCTTCCATATTGTGACGAAGCTTGAACAGAAGATTGTGCTGGTCGTAGTCTGACGGGTTGGGAAGCGTTCTTGTCGGCCCGTAAGCCTCAACGCTGCCTTTATTGTCCCGTTCCCCACCGTTCTTGTATCCACCCTGGAACAGGACCGAGGTGTTCTCGAAGCGCTTCGCCGCGGCAACCGACCCCGCGATGCTGCTGTCAGCGCTGTCGTAGGTGGTCTTGAGCACGACGCCCCAGTCGCGGCCGCCGGTAATGAGGTCTTCCGGTTCGAGCGTGGACAGGCCGAGCACGCCGCCGAGGGCGCCGCCGCCGGCCCGGCTCGAGTCCGCGCCGCGCATGACGTCGACGGCCGACAGCGACGAGAAGTCGAAGGCATCGACCCCGCCGCTGGCGCCACGGGTGATATCGTACATATAAGGAACCGGAATGCCGTCGATGGTGGTGAGGACGCGATTGCCTTCCAGACCGCGAATATTGACCGCGCCGGTGCTGCGGTTGAAGTTCACGCCCGGTTCCAGACTGCGCCCAAGATCCTCGATGCTGGTGACCTGCTTGTCCTGAATGGCTTCGGAATCGACGGTCGAGGTAAGGGGCGTATCCGTCGCCGCGCCCGCAACCGTCTTCTTGCCCTTTACGGTGATCGTTCCAAGCACCGTCGATTCGCCGGAAGCACCATCCTGCGCCATCGCCGGCGAAGCCTGCGACAAGACGATCATGGCCGTGCAAACCAGGAGCGTCGAGCGTGAATCCCAAACCTTCATGTTAAAGCCTTCTCCGATTCAGGACGCATGAAAGGCTCCGGCAAGGGGCACATGCCAGATACCCGCGACCTGTTAGATCT
>JAEZXF010000432.1 GCA_023419995.1 Pseudomonadota bacterium
CGACGTGGATGCTGGCCGGGCCGCCTTCCGCGGTCCGGAACGGCCAGCGGTTCGGCTCCCTGAAGTTCGTGTCGATGATGCACTCGAACCGCGGCAGGTCGTCGGGCGTCGCGGGCTCGCCGCGGTGGTCGAGATAGGCGGGCGCGCCGACCACCACGATGCGCACGTCGCACAGCCGGCGGGCGATCATGCTGGAATCGCCCAGCCTGCCGACCCGGACGGCCATGTCGTAGCCTTCGTCGACGAGGTTCACCACGCGGTCCGAGAAGCTGACCTCCAGCCCGATCTCGGGAAACTCCCGCGCGAAGGCGTTCAGCGCCGGCGCGAGCTCCGTCGTCCCGAAGGTCAGGGGCGCGGTCAGCCGCAGCCGTCCGCGCGGCGCGTGCGAGGTGTCGCGAACCGCGGCATCGAGGTCGTCGAACTCCTCGAGCAGCGGGCGCAGGCGGTCGAAATAGGCCTGCCCGGCCTCTGTCGGCGACACGGCGCGCGTGGTGCGGCTCAGCAGGCGCACGCCCAATTCGGTTTCGAGCCGCGAAACCAGCTTCGATGCCTGCCCGGAGCTCGTCCCGAGCCGCGCCGCGGCCGCGGTGAAGCTGCCCGTCTCCATCACCGCCACGAACATCCTGTCGGATTCCAGCCTGTCCACTGTGCACTCCGATGAAGACCAGCGCATCGCCTCCCCGGCTTCTACCATCGCCGGACGGCAATCGCCTAGGCGGACGTTCGCGGCGGCAGGCAAGACGACATGGTCGTCCGCGATCCCGGCCCTGCCGCGGGCCGCACAATCGGGATGACAACCGTCCCGAATGGACGGATACTTCCGGCGGGCTTTCTGCGCCGTCGCCGGGCGGGACGGGCGATCTCTTGCCAAAGGAATATCCCATGACCACGCACAAAATCGGCTATCTCATCGGCAGCCTCGCCAAGGGCTCGATCAACCGCAAGCTCGCCAACGCGCTGGTGCGGCTGGCCCCGCCGCAGCTGGAGATGGTGGAAATCCCGTTCCGCGACCTGCCACTCTACAGCTACGACTACGATGCCGACTATCCGCCGGTAGCCAGATCGTTCAAGGCGGCGATCGCGGCGGTGGATGCCGTGCTGTTCGTGACGCCGGAATACAACCGCTCCATCCCCGGCGGGCTGAAGAACGCCATCGACTGGGCGAGCCGCCCCTACGGCACCAACTCGTTTGCCCGCAAGCCGTCGGCGGTGATCGGCACCTCGCCCGGCGCCATCGGCACCGCGGTCGGCCAGCAGCACCTGCGCAGCATCCTCGGCTTCTGCAACGCGCCGCAGATGAACGCCCCGGAAGCCTATATCCAGTTCAAGCCCGGCCTGATCACGGACGAGGGCGAGGTCACCAACGACGGCACGGCGGAATTCCTGCGCAACTTCATGGAGGAGTTCCACCTGTTCATCGCAAGGGTGCGCTCGGTGCTGCCGAAGGACGCGTAGCCGGCCTGCAATCGGCCGGCGGGGCTTGTCCGGAACCGGGACACGGGCGATGATCCCATCGGGTTGAAGAGGGATCGTCATGAGCTCGGACGTGCAGATAACGGGACGCATCGTGGCCGCGGGGCGCACGCTGGCGGGAATCGGGCGCGAGGATTTCGCGCGTGTCGCCGGCATTCCCGCCGAGAGGATCGCGCTGTTGGAGACGAGCGGCAGCGCCTGGCTGCCGACCGCCGCCGATGCGGAAGCGGTTACCCGCGCGCTCGATCATTTCGGCATCGTGGTTGTCGCCGAGGACGACAACATGGGCGCGGGCGTCAGGTTGAAGTTCACCCGCAGGGACGTGGGCCAGATCATGCGCCTCGAAGGAGAGGGCGGGATCGTCGCCTCCGACGACGCGCCCTGAGGGCGGTCGGATCTTCGCGGTGATGCCGAGGCGGCCGACCTCGCGTCGCGGGGAGGCTTGGGCGCGCCCGTGGGCGAGGGGCAGGCTGTCATCGCCTGCACGGGTTTCGGGCGCGTGTCGCCGTGGTGAATGATTCCGAGGCCACTGCACTGCATTGCGCAGGCCGGACGGTTATCCGTGCGTCTTTCGGGATTCCTCGTGATCTGCTGGATTGCGAGGGGTATTACCTGCCGCGCCCGGTCGCCGGAGCGCCCTTCGAGACATCCGGAAACGTTCCTCAGCGGTTGCGAAAGCGTGGCTTGCGCTTGTCGATGAAGGCGTTCATGCCTTCGCGGCGATCCTCGGTGGCAAAGGTGGCGTAGAGCAGCCGCCGCTCGACATAGATTCCCTCGCCGAGATGGGTTTCGTAGGCCTTGTTGACCGCCTCCTTCGCCAGCTGGAGGATCGGCCGCGAGGCCTCGGCGATCTGCCGCCCCGTGGCGACGGCCTCGGTGAGCTGGGTTCCCGCCGGCACCACGCGCGACACCAGTCCCATGGTCAGCGCCTCGGCCGCGCCGAGCACCCTGCCGGTCAGGATCATGTCCATCGCCACCGGCTTGCCGACGATCTTCGTCAGGCGCTGGGTGCCGCCGGCACCCGGGATGATGCCGATGCGCGTCTCGGGCAGGCTGAAGCGCGCCGTCTCTGACGCGATGATGATGTCGCACATCAGCGCGATCTCGCATCCGCCGCCGACGGCATGGCCGGAGACGGCGGCGATGGTCGGCTTGCGGACGCGGGCGATGCCCTCCCACGTGGCGGTGATGAACTGCTCCTCGTAGACCTCGGGAAAGGTCTTGTCCTTCATCTCCTTGATGTCGGCGCCGGCCGCGAATGCCTTGTCCGAGCCCGTCACCACGATGGCCGCGACGGCGTCGTCGGCGTCCAGCTTGGCAGCCGCGGCGGAGAGCTCCGCCGTCAGCTGCCGGTTCAGCGCGTTCAGCGCCTCCGGCCTGTTCAGCGTGATGATGCCGACCGGCCCATCGGCCTCGACGCGTATGGTTTCGTAGCTCATGACTCTCCGGCTTATGCGGGCATCGCCCATCCTCGCGATGCCGCTTTATGAGTTCCGTTTCCTTTTAAGGTAAACATATTTCTATTATTCGATCAACGGAGATGGTCGCTATCATCAAAAATACCTTGTGAAGCGGGATTTGAAGTATTGTTGCGTATGGGCGCTTGTGTGATTAAATGACAATATATTGATGAATATGATGGAGGCGCGAGATGGCTCTGGAACCCGATACGCTCCGGGAGTTGCTGGCGGCCATACGCCGCTTCGTCGACGAGCGGCTGATCCCGGCCGAGGCCGAGGTGGCGGAGAGGGACGCGATCCCGGAGGATATCGTCGCCGACATGCGCGCCCTCGGCCTGTTCGGGCTCACCGCGCCGCAGGACCATGGCGGGCTCGGCCTGACCATGGAGGAGGAGGTGCTGGCGGTCTTCGAGCTGGGCCGTGCCGCGCCCGCCTTCCGTTCGATGTTCGCGACCAATGTCGGGATCGGCATGCAGGGCATCGCGATCGACGGGACGCCGGAGCAGAAGGCGCGCTACCTTCCCCGCCTGGCATCGGGCGAGCTCATCGGCTCGTTCGCCCTGACGGAGCCCGAGGCGGGGTCGGATGCCGGCTCGGTCAGGACGACGGCGCGGCGCGAGGGCGACCACTACGTCATCAACGGCACCAAGCGCTTCATCACCAATGCGCCGCATGCCGGCCTGTTCACGGTGATGGCGCGGACCGACCCGGCGCAGAAGGGGCCGGCGGGCGTCTCTGCCTTCGCCGTCGAGCGCGGCACGCCGGGGCTCGTCACGGCAAGGCCGGAGCGGAAGATGGGGCAGCAGGGCGCGCATGTCTGCGACGTCGTCTTCGACGATTGCCGCGTGCCGGCATCCGCCCTGATCGGCGGCGTCGAGGGCCAGGGCTTCAAGACGGCGATGAAGGTGCTGGACAAGGGCAGGCTGCACATCGCCGCCGCCTGCGTTGGCCTGTCGGAGCGCATTATCGACGACATGCTGGCCTATGCGGTCGGGCGCCGGCAGTTCGGCAGGCCGGTCGCCGATTTCCAGCTGCTCCAGGCCATGTTCGCCGACTCGAAGGCCGAGGCCTATGCCGCGCGCTGCATGGTGCTCGACGCCGCGCGGCGGCGCGACGCGGGCGAGGAGGTCGGCGTCGAGGCGTCCTGCGCCAAGATGTTCGCCTCCGAGGCCGTGGGCCGCATAGCCGACCGCAACGTGCAGGTGCACGGCGGCAACGGCTATATCCGCGAGTACAGGGCCGAGCAGCTCTACCGCGACGCGCGGCTGTTCCGCATCTACGAGGGCACGACCAAGATCCAGCAGGTCATCATCGCCAAGGCGATGATCGCCGAGGCCAGGGCGCGCACGGGAAGCTGACGCGCAAGGTGGCCGGGAAACCTACTCGACGACGCGCTGCTGGTCGCCGGTCCCGGCTTCCGGGTCGATGGTCTTGAAGTTGTCGAGCAGCTTGTCGAGGTAGTGGTTGAAGTGGATCTTGTCCTCGGTCGAGAAGCCGGTCAGCGCCTCGTCGTAGTAGTCGGCGATCACCGGCCGCATGTTCTCGTCCCACAGGCTGCGGCCCTTGGCCGTGAGGCTGACCAGACGCGAGCGGTTGTCCTTGGGGTCGACGATGCGCTCGACATAGTCGGTCGCCTCGAGGCGCGACAGCACGCCCGCAAGGTTCTGCCGCGAGACGAGAAGGAAGGTGGCGAGGTCGCCGACGG
>JAEZXF010000558.1 GCA_023419995.1 Pseudomonadota bacterium
TGCTGAATTTCGGCCAGGTGATCGCCCGCGGCCTGCCGCACGAGGTGCAGCAGGACCCGCAGGTGGTGGCGGCCTATCTCGGCAGCGGCGATCCGGCGGCGCTGATGAAGCGGCTGGCGGCCGAAGCGGGGGCGGCATGACCGACTATCTCTTCTTCATCGAGGTCTCGCTTGCCGGCCTCGGCTCGGGCGCGCTGCTGGCGCTGACCGCGCTCGCCTTCGTCCTCATCTACAAGGCCACGCGCGTCATCAACCTCGCGGTCAGCGAGATCCTGATGATGGGCGGCTACTTCTTCTTCGCCTTCGCGGCGAGCATGAGCCTGTCGGCGTGGATCGCGATACCGCTCGCCATCGGCGGCGGCGCGCTGATCGGCGCCGTCGTCGAGCGCGGCGTCATCCGGCGCATGCTGGGAGAGAACCCGATCTCGGTGTTCATGGTCACGGTGGGCCTCGGCTCCGTGCTCGTCGGCATCGTCGAGCTCGTCTGGGGCACCGACCCGCGCACGCTGCCCGACTTCATGGGCACCGCGCCGATCTTCCTCGGCGAGGCCTACGTGTCGCGCAAGATCGCCATCAGCTTCGTCGTGGCGGCGCTGGTCATCGCGATCTTCCTCGCCCTGTTCCGCTTCTGGCGCGGCGGCGTGGCGCTGAGGGCGACGGCCACCGACCAGGCGGCGGCCTATTCCTGCGGCATCAACGTGCCGGGGGTGTTCTCGCTCGCCTGGATCATCGGCTGCGGCACGGCCGCGGGCGCTGGCGTGCTTCTGGGCTCCATCGGCGGCATCGCGCCGACCATGGGCGCGTTCGGGCTGTCGGCGCTGGTGGTCGTCATCGTCGGCGGCCTCGACTCGGTGGCGGGCGCGCTGGTGGCCGGCCTCGTCATCGGCCTCGTCGAGGCATGGGCCGGCACCTATCTCGGCGGCGCCTACAAGCTCGTCTCCACCTTCGGCATCCTCATCCTCATGCTGATGATCCGGCCCTACGGCCTGTTCGGCACCAGAGAAATCGAGCGGCTCTGACATGCGCATCGCCACAGCCAACGAAACCTATCTCGCCGACGAGGCGCTGATCCAGACCCGCACCCAGTGGGCATGGATGGGCGTGCTGGCGGTGGCGCTCGTCGCCGCGCCCTTCATGCTCAACAGCTACTGGCTCTACCTCGCCTGCCTCGTTGCCATCAACGTCGCCAGCGCCACCGGCCTCAACATCCTGACCGGCTACACCGGCCTCGTCAGTCTCGGCCAGGGCGCGTTCATGGCGGTCGGCGCCTACACCGTCGCGTGGTTCGACCGGCATGTCGGCGCGCCCTTCCTCGTCAACCTGCTCGCGGGCGGGCTGATGGCGGCGCTGGTCGGCATCCTCGTCGGTCTGCCGAGCCTCCGGGTTAAGGGCCTCTACCTCGCCATCGCCACCATCGGCGCCTCGATCATCCTGCAGTTCGTGTTCCTGAACTGGACCTCGGTGACGGGCGGCTCGCGCGGCATGAACGTCGCGCCGGCGTCCTTCCTCGGCAAGGAGCTGACGACCTATTTCCAGCTCTACTGGGTGCTGACGCCGCTCGCGGCGCTGATGGTGCTGGGCGCGGCGAACCTGTTCCGCACCCGCATCGGCCGCGCCTTCATCGCCATCCGCGACCGCGACATCTCGGCCGAGGTGCTGGGCATCCCGCTCCTGCGCTACAAGCTCCTGTCCTTCGCCATCTCGTCGTTCTACGCGGGCGTGGCCGGCGGCATGTGGGCCTATTTCTTCCGCGCCGTCGGCCCGGAGAGCTTCACCATCGTCGAATCGATCTTCTACCTCGCCGCCGTCATCGTCGGCGGCATGGGGTCGATCCTCGGCAGCATCATCGGCGCCACCTTCATGACGCTGATGCCGGAGCTGCTGCGCTTCGCCGTCGAGGCGGTGTCGCCCTATGTCGACAACGCCGGCACGCTTTTGTCGCCGGTGCGCACCATCGTGTTCGGCGCGCTGATCATCCTGTTCCTGGTGTTCGAGCCCCAGGGCCTAGCCGAGATCGTCCAGAGGGTCCGGCGCTTCTTTCATCTCTGGCCATTCAAGAAGTAACCCGACCAAGAACAACCCGTCGTATGGAGGAGCTGACATGTTGGGCATGACGAAGAGGACTTTCATGGCGCTTGCCGCGTCGACGGCCCTGATGGCCGCGGCACCCGCCTTCGCGCAGGACAACGAGGAGATCGTGCTGGGCGGTTCGCTGCCGCTGACGGGCGTGTTCGGCTTCGCCGGCGTCGCCATCGAGGCCGGCATCCAGGACTACCTCAAGATCCTCAACGAGGACGGCGGCATCAACGGCCGCAAGGTGCGCCTCGCCTACGAGGACACGGGCTACCAGGTCGACCAGTCGGTGGCGGTGTTCAACAAGCTGACCAGCCAGAACAACAACGTCCACCTCTACTACGGCGACTCGACCGCGTTCTCGCGCACGATCAACCCGGAGCTGGTGCGCCGCGGCGACATCCTGATGGCGGGCGCGTCCTTCGCCACCGAGATCAACGATCCGCAGAACTTCGCCAGCCAGTTCATCGCCGGCCCCGACTACACCGAGATGTTCTCGATCCTGCTCGAGTACATCGCCAAGGAGAAGCCGGGCGCCAAGCTCGCCTTCGTCAACTCCGACACCGAGTTCGGCCGTGACCCGATCGAATCCTCGACGGCGCGCGCCAAGGAGCTCGGCCTCGAGGTGGTCGAGCAGATCATCACCCCGCCCGGCGCCGTCGACGTCTCGACCGAGGTGCTGAAGCTGCGCCGCTCGCGGCCGGACTACGCCATCTTCCACGGCTACATCCTCGCGCCGCTGCCCGAGTTCATGACCCAGGCCAAGCAGCTCGGCCTCGAGACCAGGTTCATGGGCACCTTCTGGTCGATGGACTCCTCGATCTGGGACAGCGTCGGCGACACCGCGGACGGCTTCATGGGCGTCATGCCCTACCGCTACTACTACGATGAGGAAGAGGCACCGATGCTCAAGCGCATCCGCGAGATGCGCCCGACCTACCAGACCACCGGCTACATGCAGGGCTTCCTCACCGCCATGCTGATGGGCGAGGCGGTCAAGCGCACGCTCGACGCCGGCCAGGAGCTGACCTCGCAGAACATGAAGGCGGCGCTGAACTCCATCGAGGACTTCGACACCGGCGGCATCATCGGCGTGCCGATCTCGGTGCCGGGCAACACCGTGCCGGTCGGCCGCATCTACCAGTACAATGCAGGCGCCAAGCAGATGCAGCCGGTCTCCGACTGGATCAGCCTCAAGGAGTAGCGAGCGTGGCCGCGGACACCATTCTTTCCGTCGAGAACATCGAGGTCGTCTACAACAAGACGATCCAGGTGCTCCGCGGCCTGTCGCTTTCCGTGGAGCGCGGCAAGGTCGTCACGCTCCTCGGCTCGAACGGCGCGGGCAAGTCGACCACGCTGAAGGCGATCTCCAGCCTTCTGTCGCTGGAGGACGGGGCGGTGACGGCCGGTTCGATCCATTTCGACGGCCAGCCGATCGCCAGCGACACGCCGCACGGCCTCGTGCGGCGTGGCCTGTTCCACGTCATGGAGGGCCGGCGCATCTTCGAGGACCTGACGGTGGAGGAGAACCTGACGGCCGCGACCTTCGCCCTCTCCGGGCGCGGCGTGAAGCCGACCTCCTTCGACCTCGTCTACGGCTACTTTCCGCGCCTGCACGAGCGCAGGAACGCGCGCGCCGGCTATCTCTCCGGCGGCGAGCAGCAGATGCTGGCCATCGGCCGGGCGCTGATCGCCCAGCCCAAGCTCATCCTGCTCGACGAGCCGTCGCTCGGCCTGTCGCCGATCCTCGTCGAGGAGATCTTCGGCATCATCGCCCGCATCAACCGCGAGACGGGCGTGTCGATGCTGCTGGTCGAGCAGAACGCGGCCGTCGCCTTCGCCGTCGCCCATTACGGCTACATCATGGAGACGGGCAAGATCGTGCTCGACGGTCCGACCGAGCGCCTCGTCGCCGACCAGGACGTGCGCGAGTTCTATCTCGGCATGAGCGGCGGCGAGGGCGCGAAGAGCTATCGCGACGTCAAGCACTACAAGCGCCGCAAGCGCTGGCTTTCATGAGGACACCCATGACAGTTCCTTCCCCCGGGCCTTCCTTTCCCGAGCTGACGCTGCCGCAGATGCTGCGCGAGCACGCGCGCGAGACCCCGCAGCGCACGGCCGTGCGCCAGAAGGATTTCGGCATCTGGAACCCGATCTCGTGGAAGGACTATTTCGAGCGCGCCGCCGATGTCGGCCACGGCTATCGCACCCTCGGAGTGGAGGCTGGCGGCCATGTCGCGGTGCTGTCGGAGAACCGCATCGAATGGGTGCTGGCGCAGCTCGGCGCCGGCCTCGTCGGCGCCGTCACCATCGGCGTCTATCCGACCAGCCCGGCGAACGAGGTCGCCTATGTCCTCGAACATG
>JAEZXF010000005.1 GCA_023419995.1 Pseudomonadota bacterium
CTGCAGGACGGGCTGCTCGACGCGATCGCCCACGGCGTCTCCCACGACCGCACGGCGCTCGTCGCCGCGTTCGGGACGAAGGGCCTGGACGAGGTGTGGGACAGGGCGGTGCGCCATTGCCGCGGGCTGGGCCTGTGGCCGGTGCTGGAGCAGGCGGCGCTCGACGACGCGCGGGAGGCGTTCTCGCAGGCCGTGGCGCTGCATGCGCGGGCGAGCGAGCTGCTGCGCCAGCGGCGCAGCCTGCAGAGCGAGCTCGCCGAGGCGGTGGAGAGCGGCCAGGAGGACGCCTCGACCCGGCTGCTCCAGGCGATCGCCGCGATCAATCTCGACATCGCCAGCCTCGAGCGGCTGGAGGCGCTGGTCGACGGCTTCGGGGCCTCCTCGGGGCGCGTGTAGCGATGGCCGGGGAACGCGGGGGAAGGGCGGTTCTGGTGTTCGCCGTCCTCTTGCCGCCGCTCACCCTCCTCGGCCTCGTCGCGGCGTTCGACCGCGCCGTCCCCCAGGAGTGGCCCGGCGGGCTCCTGGCGTTCGCCTACGTCATCGGGATCTGCCCGGCCGTCTTCACCGGCGTCGCGTGGCGGCGGATGCTGGAGCGCGGCTGGCGGAGGCCGGCCCGCTTCGCCGGCGCGGCGGCGGCGCATCCCTTCGCGGCGCTCTTCTTCATCGCGCCGTCGTTCCTGCTGCTCGGCAGCCGCGGTTTCCTGATGTGGCTCCTCTGCGTGCCCGTCTTCGTCGGGGCGGCGCTTGCGGGAGGCCTTGTCGCCGAATCCGTCTGGCCGCGTGCGGCGAGGCGTTCCCTTGCAGAAACGCGCAGGTTTCCTACATAGGCAGTTGGTCGAGTGAAAAGCCGGCGGAGAGCGTCGAAATTGCAATTGATTCGCTTTTTCTCGCCGAATCAGCTTTGAGCCGCTTGACCTTCCGTCGGAATGACGGAATCAGGACGATGACGAACGCCGGCAGGGGCAGGCAATGAGCCGGCGCGAACTATTTGCAGCCTTCGGTTGGACGGGTTGGGGAGCCCGCCATATATCCAGGGATGTCAGGGTTAATCGGGAATTAAGGCAGAAGCGGCTATCGCGGGCAGGGCGCGAACGGGACCGGCCACGCTGCGCATAACCTCACGCTCGATGAAGCTTCAGCCGCTTGGAGAAAGAGACGACATGGCGACAAAAGAGAAGGAAGAGGTCGAAACCGAACGCGAAGGCACGACCGACGGGCCCCTTCTCGATCTTTCCGATGACGCCGTCAAGAAGATGATCAAGCTCGCCAAGAAGCGCGGCTATGTCACCATGGACGAGCTCAACGCGGTGCTGCCTTCCGAAGAAGTGACCTCCGAGCAGATCGAGGACACGATGGCGATGCTGTCCGACATGGGCATCAACGTGGTCGAGGACGACGAGGCCGGCGAGGAAGCCGACACGGATTCCAGCGGCGACAGCGACGACGAGCCGGGCGACCTGACGGAATCCTCCGGCACGGCGATCAGCGCGCCCGTGACGCGCAAGGAGCCGACGGACCGCACCGACGACCCCGTGCGCATGTACCTGCGCGAGATGGGCTCGGTCGAGCTTCTGTCGCGCGAGGGCGAGATCGCCATCGCCAAGCGCATCGAGGCCGGCCGCGAGACCATGATCGCCGGCCTGTGCGAGAGCCCGCTGACCTTCCAGGCCATCATCATCTGGCGCGACGAGCTGAACGAGGCGAAGATCCTGCTGCGCGAGATCATCGACCTCGAGGCGACCTATGCCGGCCCCGAGGCCAAGCAGGCGCCGGTGGTCGAGCGCCACGAGGACGACGACAAGCCGAAGACCGAGGATGCGCGCGGCGGCCGCCGCGCCTCGCGCGCCGACGACGACATCACCATTGTCGGGGGCGACGTCCGGCCCGAGGAAGAGGAAGAGGAGGAAGACGAGGCCAACCTGTCGCTCGCCGCGATGGAGGCCGAGCTTCGCCCGCAGGTGATGGAGACGCTCGACGTCATCGCCTCGACCTACAAGAAGCTGCGCAAGCTGCAGGACCAGCAGGTGGAGGCGCGCCTCGCCGCCGCCGGCTCGCTGTCGTCCAGCCAGGAGCGCGCCTACAAGAAGCTCAAGGAAGAGCTGGTCGCGGCGGTGAAGTCGCTGTCGCTCAACCAGGCGCGCATCGAGGCGCTGGTCGAGCAGCTCTACGACATCAACAAGCGCCTGGTGCAGAACGAGGGCAAGCTCCTGCGCCTCGCCGAGAGCTACGGCGTGCGCCGCGAGGAGTTCCTGAAGGAATACCAGGGCACCGAGCTCGATCCGAACTGGATGAAGTCGATCGCCAACCTGTCCAGCCGCGGCTGGAAGGAGTTCTACCAGAACGAGAAGGAAACGATCCGCGACATCCGCGGCGAGATCCAGAACCTCGCCACCGAGACGGCGATCTCGATCGCCGAGTTCCGCAAGATCGTCAACCAGGTGCAGAAAGGCGAGCGCGAGGCGGCCATCGCCAAGAAGGAGATGGTGGAAGCGAACCTGCGTCTCGTCATCTCCATCGCCAAGAAGTACACGAACCGCGGCCTGCAGTTCCTCGACCTGATCCAGGAAGGCAATATCGGCCTGATGAAGGCAGTCGACAAGTTCGAGTACCGCCGCGGCTACAAGTTCTCGACCTACGCCACCTGGTGGATCCGGCAGGCGATTACCCGCTCGATCGCCGACCAGGCGCGCACCATCCGAATCCCGGTGCACATGATCGAGACGATCAACAAGATCGTGCGCACCTCGCGCCAGATGCTGCACGAGATCGGCCGCGAGCCGACCCCGGAGGAGCTGGCCGAGAAGCTGGCCATGCCGCTGGAGAAGGTGCGCAAGGTGCTCAAG
>JAEZXF010000019.1 GCA_023419995.1 Pseudomonadota bacterium
ACCTTGACCGAACCGACGACCATCTACTCGATCCAGGCGCGCCGCCGCGCCCGCCAGCCCTATCGCAACCCGCTGCGCGAGAAGCTTCGCCGCGGCGAGCGGACGCTCGGGCTGTGGATCACCCTGCCGGTTCCCGCCGTCACCGAGATCGCAGCCGAGCTCGGCCTCGACTGGGTCTGCATCGACATGGAGCACGGCGCGACGGCCTATGCCGACGTCGCCAACCATGCGCGCGCGGCGAAGGGAACCGGCCTCGCCGTGTTCGCGCGGGTCTCCTCCATCTCTGCGGAGACGATCACCCGCTGCCTCGACCTCGGCGTCGACGGCATCGTGCTGCCGATGGTGCGCTCGGCCGACGACGTGCGCCGCGCGCTCGACTACATGCTCTACCCGCCGCGGGGCAGCCGCGGCCTCGGTGGCGAGCGCGCCCAGAAATGGGGCATGGGCGTCGATGACTACGTCGCCACGGCGAACGACGAGCTGATCCTGATGCCGATGATCGAGCATGCGGACGCCGTCGCCGCCATCGACGAGATCCTCGCCGTGCCGGGCCTCGACTTCTTCTTCATCGGCCCGGGCGACCTGTCGTCGAGCCTCGGCCATGTCGGCCAGTGGAACCCGCCCGGCACCGCCGAGGCGATCGAGCACGTGCTGGAGCGGGCCAGGGCGCACGGCGTCACGCCCGGCATCTACGCCCACGGCACGGCGGAAGTGAAGACGCGCACGGACCAGGGCTTCCGCATCGTCGCCATGGGATCCGACCTGCCGATGATGATCACCCAGATCAGCAACGATCTCGCCGTCATCGCGGAGCAGGCACAGGGCAGCGTCACGGTCATTCACGGAGGCGAGCGCTGACATGGCACAGGCAGTGGCAACCCGATCGGCCGCGGAGGCCGGCAGCACCGACATCAAGCTCTCGGTCAAGGGCCTGAGCAAGCGCTACGGCACCACCGTGGCGCTCCATCCGACCGACCTCGACCTGCGCACCGGCGAGTTCATGACGCTGCTCGGCCCGTCCGGCTCCGGCAAGACGACGCTGCTGATGATGGTGGCGGGCCTGCTCAACTCCAACTCCGGCGACCTGTGGATCGACGGGCAGCGCACCACCAACTCGCCGCCGTGGGAGCGCGGCATCGGCATGGTGTTCCAGAACTACGCGCTGTTCCCGCACATGAGCGTGTTCGAGAACATCGCCTTCCCGCTGCGCATGCGCAGGATCCCCGAGGACGTGATCCGCCGCGAGGTGGCCGAGGTTCTCGACATGGTGCAGCTCGGCCATACCGCGGAGCGCCTGCCGCGCGGGCTCTCCGGCGGCCAGCAGCAGCGCATCGCGCTGGCGCGCGCCTTCGTGTTCAAGCCGCACATCATCCTGATGGACGAGCCGCTCGGCGCCCTCGACAAGAAGCTGCGCGACCAGCTCCAGCTCGAGATCAAGAACATCCACCTGTCGCACAAGACGACCATCCTCTACGTCACGCACGACCAGGGCGAGGCGCTGACGATGTCGGACCGCATCTGCCTGATGAACAACGGCCGCATCGAGCAGCTCGACACGCCGTCGGCGCTCTATTTCCGGCCGAAGACGGTGTTCGCGGCCGACTTCCTCGGCGATTCGAACTTCATCGACGGCGCGGTCCGCGGCGCGGACGGCGCCCATGTCGGGATCGACGCCGATGCCGCCAGGGGCACGGTGCTGCGCGGCGTCGGCGAGGGCCTCGCGGCCGGGTCGCGCGCGCGCATGATTGTGCGCCCCGAGCGGCTGGCACTGTCGAGCGAGGTTCCGGAAGGCTGGAACGCGCTGCCGGTCACGGTGAAGCAGTCGATCTTCGTCGGCGGCTTCACCCGCCACTTCGTCTCCGGCCCCGGCGGGCTCGACCTCGTCTCGCTCGAGCTGACGGCCGGGCCGGGCAGCGAGCGCGCCGCCGGCCAGGAGACCATGGCGATCTGGCCGCCCGACAGCGCGGTCGTCCTCGCCGACGACACGGGCTCCGCGTCGGGAGCGCGCTGGCGATCCGGGAACGGGCCGCGCCCGGCCCGCTGCGCCGCTTCGCGGCGCGCTGGGGCAAGCTCGCACCCGTGCTTCTCCTGCTGGTGGGGCTGGCGATCCTGCCGGTCGGCAAGCTGCTCGAGCTCAGCTTCTACAGAAGCGGCGAGTGGAGCCTCGACCACTACATCCGCCTGTTCTCCTCGCCGGTCTACGTGCAGGTGCTGGCGACCACCTTCAAGGTGGCGATCTACACCACGATCTTCACGCTCCTCGTCAGCTACCCCCTTGCCTACATCATCGCGCGGCTGCCCGAGAACCGGCGCAACCTGCTGATGTTCGCGGTAATGCTGTCCTTCTGGGCGAGCTTCCTCATCCGCACCTTCGGCTGGATGGTCATCCTCAACCGCAACGGGCTGCTCAGCCAGATTCTGATGTGGCTCGGGATCACCAGCGAGCCGGTCGGCATCCTCTACACCTCGACCGCCGTGGTCATCGGCATGACGCACGCGATGGTGCCCCTGTGCATCATGACGATGCTGCCGGTGATGCAGTCGATCGACGAGAACCTGTCCAAGGCCGGCATGGTGCTCGGCGGCAGGCCGGGCAGCGTGTTCTGGCGCATCTACTTCCCGTTGTCACTGCCGGGCGTCACCGCCGCGGCGCTGCTGGTGTTCATCACCTCGCTCGGCTTCTTCATCGTGCCCGCCTTCCTCGGCGGCCGGCTCGACACCATGCTGACGCAGCTCATCATCGACCAGGTGCAGGAGTATCTGAACTGGCCGTTCGCGGGGGCGCTGTCGCTGCTGCTGCTGGTCGCGGCGCTGCTGGTGTTCTGGATCTACGACTACCTGATCGGCCTGTCGGCGCTCGCCGGCACCGCCGACCCCAACGCCTCGGGCGGCAGGCTGGGCAGCGCCGGCGCCCGCTTCGGCCAGGCCTTCGGCGCCACGATGGCCCGCATCAGCGACGCGATCTACGGCGCGGTCGCCGCGGTCGCCGGCCGCAGCATGCCGGCCGTGGGGCAGGTCACGCGCTGGGGCGTGGTCGCCCTGACGCTCCTCTTCCTGCTGCTGCCGGTTCTGATCATGATCCCGGTGTCCTTCACCGAGGGCGCGCGCATGACATGGCCGCCCGAAGGCTTCAGCCTGCGCTGGTACGAGACGCTGTTCAACTCGCAGATCTGGACGCAGGCGGCCGTGCGCTCGCTGATCGTCGCCGTCGCCTCGGCGACGCTGGCACTCATCATCGGCACGCCGGCGGCCTTCGCCATCGCGCGCCAGAACCTGCCGGCCAAGACGCTCATCCTCGCGATCATCCTGTCGCCACTCATCATGCCGCGCATCGTGATCGCGGTGGCGCTGTTCTATCTCTACGCGCAGATCGGCCTCGTCGGCACCTATACCGGCCTCATCCTCGGCCACACGATCCTCGCGATACCCTACGTGGTCATCACCGTCATCGCGGTGCAGAAGCAGTACGACCCGCGCTACGACCAGGCGGCATGGAGCCTCGGCGCCCGCCCGTCGCAGACGCTCCGGCGGGTGACGCTGCCGCTGATCCGCGGCGGCCTGCTGTCGGCGTTCCTGTTCGCCATGATCACGTCGTTCGACGAGCTGACCATCGCCCTGTTCGTCACGGGCGGCCTTACCACGACCCTGCCGAAGCAGATGTGGGACGACGCGATCAACGTCGCCACGCCCACGCTCGCGGCATTGTCCACTCTTCTGCTGGTCTTTGTCGCTGTCATGACACTGATCGGACAGCGCCTTCAATCGCGCAGTTAGGAACGACCAGCAGTTGCCCGGTGAAGCGACACCAACATCCCTGAAGGAGGTAGTGATGATTAAGACCCCGATAACAAGACGCACGGCACTCAAGGGAGCGGCGCTCATGGGCGTCGCGCTTGCAACACCCGCGATCTTCCGCCCCGCGCAGGCCCAGACCAAGCAGCTGATCGTCCGCACGCCCGGCGGCCCGACCGCGCTGGCGATGCAGAAATCCTACTACGACGCGTTCGAGGCGAAGACCGGCATCAAGATCGTGCCGGCGACGTCGACCAACGAGCCGGTCAGCCAGGTCAAGGCCATCGTCGAGTCCGGCGCCAAGACCTGGGACATGGCGGCCTCGTTCGGCCGGGCGGCGATCAGCCAGCTCATCGCCGACGGCGACTATCTGGAGCCGCACGGCCTCAACGACGATCCGGCCATCCAGGTGGTGCCGGCGGAGTTCCGCAACGACTACGCGATCGGCCACGGCATCTATGCGACGCCGCTGACCTATCGCAAGGACAAGTACGAGACCGGCCCGCAGAGCTGGGCCGACTTCTTCGACGTCGAGAAGTTCCCCGGCGCGCGCGCCATGCGCAAGAACCCGGTCGACACGATCGAGATCGCCCTGATGGCGGACGGCGTCCCCTACGACCAGCTCTACCCGCTCGACCTCGACCGCGCCTTCGCCAAGCTCGACACGCTGAAGCCGCACATCGCCAACTGGTGGACCAGCCCGGTGCAGGCGATCGAGCTGATCGTCAACGGCGACGTCAACATGGTGCCGGTGTGGTCGAACTTCACGGTCGCCGCCATCGAGACCGGCGCGCCGCTGGGCATCAGCTGGCGCAACAACATCTTCGGCGTCGACATGTTCACCATCCTGAAGGGGTCGGACAACGTCGAAGCCTGCCGCGAGTTCATCAAGTTCTGCGTGCAGGCCGAGCAGCAGGCCGGCGTCGCCAGCCAGGTGGCGATCGCGCCGACCAACCCGGACGCCTACAAGCTGATCCCCGCGGACCGGGCCGCGCTCCTCGCCAGCAGCCCGGAGAACGCCAAGGAAGCCGTCGAAATCAGCAACGATTTCTGGTCGGCCAACCGCGACGCGATCTCCGACCGCTTCAACGAGTGGCTGCTGACCTAGCCGGAGCAGCGCGACTGCGGCCGCCACGCGGCGGCCGCAGTCGTCAGCGAAAGATCATGACCAACACTCCTCCCCTTTTCCCGACCCCCGCCTTTTTCCCGACCCCGGCGTTCGCCAACGCGGTCGAGCACGTTCTGGGCGCGTGGACGCCGCGCGCCTTCATGCTCGAAGGAATGAGCGCCGTGCGCGCTCAGGACCGGGCCGTCGGCCCGGCCTATACGATCCGGCTGCGCAGGGCGGCAACGCGCTCGCGGCAGAACGCCGCCCGCGCGCTCGCCGCCTATGACGCCGCCCCCGCCGGCAGCATCGTCGTCATCCAGGTGATGGACGACCTCGGCGGCGCGGTGATGGGCGATATCATCGCGCACCGCCTGAAGAAGCTCGGCGTCGCCGGCGCGGTCGTGGAAGGCCCGGTCCGCGACATCGACGGCCTAGCCGAGTTCGGTCCGCCGATCTGGTATCGCGACGCGGTGACGACCGGGCTCGAAATGGCGGAGACAGAGGCGGAAGCGCAGGTCGCGCTCGACATCGACGGCGTCGAGGTCGTTCCCGGCGCTCTCGTCACGGTGGATCGCGACGGCGTCTTTTTCCTCCCGGCCGGGCACGGGGACGCCATCCTCGCCCGCGCGGCGGCAGTCGTCGCCCGCGAGGAAACGCTGCATGCCGCGCTCGCCGGCGGCGAAAGCCTCGTCGAGGCGCTGGGCTTCGCCGACGCCACCGCATCCTGACCGCCCGCGCAGCCGCGCGGGCGAACCGACACGCTCCCCAACCCGAGGTGAAAAGAATGGACGACAAGCCGGCAGACACCATCGCCCTGACCGAGATCGGCAGCGCGACGATCTGGGACGCCACCGAGCACAAGCATGGCGGATTCGCCATCGGCCACCGCACGGTCGAGTCGCTGCGCGCGTTGCGCCCGACCGACCACGCGATCGGGCCCGCCTACACCATCCGGATGCGCCGCGCGGCGGCGAGCGACCCGGCCAACCGCGAGAGCTTCCTCGCCGCCTACGACCGGGCACCCAAGGACGCCGTGGTCGTGGTCGAGGTGCAGACCGACATCGGCGGCGTGGCCATGGGCGACATCGTCGCGCACAGGCTGGCGCAGCGCGGCGTCGCCGGCGTGGTGATCAACGGCGCCATCCGCGACCAGAGCGGGCTGAAGGACGTCGCTCCGCCCACCTGGTACCGCTACATCACGCCCGCCGGGCCGGTGTCGCGCCAGACCACGGTCGAGGTCGGCGTCGAGGTCGTGGTCGACGGCGCCGTGGTGCGCCCCGGCGACCTGGTGACGGCCGACGCCGACGGGCTGATGGTCACCCCGGCCGAGGAGGCCGAGGAGATCCTCGCCGCGGCCCGCTCGATCGTCCGGAAGGAGGCGGCGATCCACCAGCGCATCGCCGCCAAGGAAAGCATGCGCTCGATCCTGATGGGCATCAAGGACGAGGCGGAGTAGGCTCCTGACTCCGCCCGAAGGCCCGCCTTCACCCGCATCGGCGTGAACGCAGGCCGGAGACCCGGCGCCGCCCCCGGCGCCGGGTTCCCGATCACGAGGCCGGATGCGGCCCGCCTTGCGGCAAGGTGACGACGAAGCGCGCGCCGCCGTCGACGGGGGTTTCCTGCCGCACGCCGCCGCCGTGGCGCTCGGCGATCTGGCGCACCAGCGCCAGGCCGAGGCCCCAGCCGCCGGCCTGCTCGCTGCGGCCGGTGGGGCGATAGAACGGCTCGAACACCCTTTCCCGCTCGGCGTCCGGAATGCCGGGCCCGTGGTCGCGGACGGCCAGCTCCACCACGCCCGGCCCGCGGCCAATCGTGGCCGAGACCGGCGGCGCGCCGTGGCGCACGGCGTTCTGCATCAGGTTGCGCACGGCGCGCGCGAGAAGCCGCGCGTTGCCCTTGACGATCGCAGCCTCGCCCGCCACCTCGACGTCGTGGCGCGCGCCCTCCTCGGCGGCGAGCGCCAGCAGGTCCACCTCCTCCGTCAGGTCGAGCGCGTCGGCATGGTCGAGCCGGCTCGCCAGCAGGATCTCCTCGACCAGCTCGTCCAGCTCGGTCAGGTTGCGGACGATCTCGTCGCGGTGCCTGCCGCTCGCATCCTGGCCGTAGAGGTCCGTCGCCATGCGCAGGCGCGCCAGGGGCGAGCGCAGCTCGTGGCTGGCATTGGCGAGCAGCGAGCGGTGCGCGGCCACCAGATGCTCGATCCGCCCGGCGGCGCGGTTGAAGCTCTTGGCAACGGCGGCGACCTCGTCGCGCCCCTCCGCGGGGACGCGCAGGGCGAGGTCGCCCTCGCCCCATTGCTCGACCCCGTGGCGCAGGCGCTCGAGGCGGCGCGTCAGGTGGCGCACGACCGGCCAGGCGACGATGCCGGTCACCCCGGCGACGAGGGCGAGCCAGAGCAGCGGACTGGCCCGCGGCGGACCGAAGGGATTGCCGGCGAAGCGGGCGACGACGACCCGGCCGTCGCCGAGCCGCACCGCCATCTGCGGGCCGCGCTCGCCGCGGCGGAACTCGCCCCGGTCGTCGGGCATGACGAACGGCAGCGGGCGGCCGACGCCGGCGATCAGCGCGCCGTCGGCCGAGAAGACCGAGATGTCGGCATCGAAGGCCCTGCCCAGCCGCTCGAGGACGATGCGCGTCTCTCCGGGATCGGCGTCGGCTGGCAGCATGTCGGCCAGGAAGGCGTTGCGCCTCGCGCCCCAGCCGCGATCCTCCTCGTCGTGGGAAAGCCGCACGAAGACGGCGCTCGCCAGCGCCACCACGACGAGGCTGGCCAGCAGCGTGAGGTACACCTTGAGGAAAAGGCTGTTGCGCATGGGATGGCGTCCTACCTGTCCTCGTCCTGGCGGCGGGCGAAGACATAGCCGGCGCCGCGCACGGTGACGATGCGGCGCGGCTGCTTCGGGTCGTCCTCTATTGCCGCGCGGATGCGCGAGACGTGGACGTCGATCGAGCGGTCGAAGGCGTCGAAGCCCTCACCCTTCAGCCTGTCCATCAGCTGCTCGCGCGAGAGCGTGCGGCCGGCGTTCTCCGCCAGCGCCACCAGCAGGTCGAACTGGTGGCCGGTCATGGCGCAGTCGCGGCCGTCGATGCGCGCGACGCGCGAGGCGGGGTCGATCTCCAGCCGGCCGAACCGCATGACCCGGTCGCCGGCGGCGGCACCGCCGCTGCGGCGCAGGATGGCGCGGAGCCGCGCCAGCAGCTCGCGCGGGTTGAACGGCTTCGGCAGGTAGTCGTCGGCGCCGAGCTCGAGGCCGACGATGCGGTCCGTCTCCTCGCCCTTGGCGGTCAGCATCAGCACGGGAACGCTCGAGGCGGCGCGGATGCGCCGGCAGGTTTCGAAGCCGTCGAGATCAGGCAGCATGACGTCGAGGATGACAGCAGAGGGCGCCCTGCGCCTGATCTCGTCCAGCCCGGCAAGGGCGGTCGCGGCGGTTCGCACCGCGAAGCCGTTGCCGGACAGGTAGTCCGACAGCATGGCGGAGAGCCGCGTGTCGTCGTCGACGATCAGAATCTCGTCCGCCATGCCGGAAATGCCCCGTCCTGTCACGGACGGGATCCTATCACCTGCGAGGGCCCTTGCGCTCGTCGAAATGCTTGGCCAGCTCGGCGCGCTGCTCGGGCGTCAGCACTTCGGCGGCATCGAGGAGCGCGGCCGTCACCTTCTTCGAGGCCTCGTCGATCGCGGCGATGCGCTCGGCGCGCAGCGCCTCCGCCCGGGCGCGGTCGATCGTGCCGGCCGAGACCAGCTCCATCACCGCCTCGCGGGTGTCGCGGAACTCGCGCATCATCGGCCTGAGATCGGCGCGGGTGTCGTCGATGAGCGCCCAGATGCGGGCTTCCTGCTCGGCGGTGGCGTCGACCTCGGCGAGCGCGCGGCCGAGGCCGCGGCCGGCGAAATGGCCGCCGTGCTTCATGCCGACTTCCATGAACTGCCGGCCCATGCCCTCGGGCCCGCCCATCGCGCCGGCCGCGCCGATGCCCGCCAGCGCCAGCACGGCGACGCCGCCGGCGACGATCCACCGTGTGCGGGGCCTGCCGCTCTTCGCGGCCTCGTTGGCGACGCCGGTTTCCTGCTTGTCCTGTTCCATCGTGGGGCTCCTTGTCCATGCGGCGGGATCGCCGCGATGAAGCCAAGCTAGAGGCCGACTGTTTCGGCCGTTCGGGACGAACGTGAAGAAATGTGAAGCGGGGCCGGGTCTTTCCGGCTTCGACGGAAGCCCCCTCACCCGCGCCCTCTCCCTGTGAACGGGAGAGGGGTCGCCGGCATCGCGGCCGATCTCCTTCTCACCGCTTGCGGAGAGAAGGTCCCAGCAAGGGGATGAGCGGCGATCGAATCGAAACCGAAACGATCTAGGCGACGCGGGCGACCACCAGCACTTCGAAGGTGACGCAGACCGGGTTTGCGCCCCGCATCAGGATGCCCTCGTGGATGGCCCCGTCCATGTCGGCCAGCGCCACGTCGAGTGAGGCGGAACCGGCTGTCGCGCGGCCGTCGACGATCATCACTTCCGTGGCGTAGGACGGCACGTGGCGGCCATCCGCGAAATCCACCCCGACGAGGCTGCCGACGCCGTGCACCGACGCCTCCGCCAGGCCATGGCGGCGGCAGACCGCCTCCAGCGTCTGCGCGATGTCGCCGTTGGGCCGCACGGTGCACGCCAGCGCCGGCTGGCCTCCGGCGGCGGCGGCACCCTCCCCGCTCGCCTCGGCGGAAAACAGCTTGAAGTTGGTCTCGGGATCGTCGCGAACGACGAAGGCAGAGCCCTGGATGCCCCAGGCCTCGACGCGCGCCTGCGCCGCCACGACCGAGTCGTGCGGCAGCAGATGGCCGGCGTGGCGCACGCCGTCCGCCGCACGCCAGACGCCGTGGCAATGGAGGAAGGGTTCGCCGTCGCGGATGCCGGCGATGACGGACGCCTTCTCGATCGTCACGACGCCGTCCGGCGCATGGGTGGCGCTGTACCAGGCGACGTGGGTGTCGTCCGGCGCCGGCGCCGGGATGACGTAGCGCATCGGCGAGACGGCGACGCTGTCGAGGCGGGCGAAGCCCGAGGCGAAGCCGGCTTCGGCCAGGGCGCCGGTCACCGCCTCGTTGACCGTCCTTCCCGCCGGCAGCGTCAGCGTCAGGGGATGGGCGCGGCAGGGAACGACGCGCTCCCGCTCGGTGGCAATGGGCCCCGGATGGCGCAGCGACCGCATCGGGGCGGCGCTCACGTCGCCAGGCCGGCAGTGAGGAAGCCGCCGTCGACGGCGAGGATGTGGCCGTTGACGTAGCTCGCGTCGGGCGACAGCAGGAAGGCGACGGCCGAGGCGATCTCGCGCGGCTCGCCGTAGCGGCGCAGCGAGACGCGCGCGTTCCACTGCGCGCGCACGTCGTCGGTATGGACCACCTTGGTCAGCGGCGTGTCGATCGGCCCCGGCGCGACGGCGTTGACGCGGATGCCGTGCTGGCCGAGCTCGTTGGCCATGATCAGCGTCAGGAGGTTCTGCCCGCCCTTGGACGAGCCGTAGGCGCTGCGGCCCTTGTTGCCGGTCATGCCGGAGACGGAGGTGATGTTGACGATGGCGCCGCCCTCGCCGCGCGCCAGCCACAGGCGGGCGGCCGCGCGCGAGACGATGAAGGTGCCGGTCAGGTTGACGTCGACGATGCGGCGGAAATCCTCGACGCTGGTCTCGACCGCCGGGCGGTCCATGGC
>JAEZXF010000034.1 GCA_023419995.1 Pseudomonadota bacterium
GCGCGGAAACGCGCCCGCCGCGCCGGCCCGCGCGGCCCGCTCCCGCGACGTGTTCGGCTCGGTCGCCATCGCCTTCCGCCGCCTGCCGGCGCTGGCGAAGATCGCCCCGGCACAGGACGAGATGACCCGCGCCGGCGTGATGCGCTGCGCCGGCGACGACTGCACCCTGCCGCGCAGGCGCATGATGGAGAGCCTCGGCGGCCTGAGGAACGCGCCGCTCGCCGAGAAGGCGAAGGCGGTCAACACGCAGGTGAACGCCCATGTCGACTACAGGCGCGACGCCGAGAACTACGGCGTCGTCGACTACTGGGCGCCCCCGCAGGAGATCCTCGCCCGCCGGGCCGGCGATTGCGAGGACTACGCCATCCTGAAGATGGCGCTGCTTCGCGAGATCGGGGTCGCCGAGCGGGACATGGCGATCGTGGTCCTGCGCGACGAGAGCCGGGGCCTGTTCCACGCGGTGCTGTCGCTGCGCACCGACGCCGGATACCTGATCCTCGACAACATGCGCGACGAGGTCCTGGCCGATGGCGCGCTGCCGCACTACCTGCCGCTCTATTCGGTGTCGGCGGGAAGAGGCTTCATCCACGGCCGCAAGTCGGGATCGAGCCCGGTGCAGGTCTCGGGCATCCCCTTCGACATGGTGGCGCCCGGCGAAGGCCCCGCCCCGGATGCCGCCGGCGCGCCCCGCCCGGGCATCTGACGCGCCCGCAAGCAAAATCTACAGGGCCGGCGGGAATTCCGCTTCAGGCGTTTGTGACGAAGGCGATGACCATCGGCTGCCGCCGCACCGGCGCCAGCACGAGGTTGAGCGTGCCGCGGATCCTGCGCTCCTCGACGCCGAGGACGAAGCCGCTGGCGGCGGTCGGCGCATCGCCGCGGCGAAGGCCGTCGATTACCTGGTCGAGCTGCGTGTCGAGCGTCAGGCGCAGTCCCTTCTGCATCACGTCGGGCCTCACCGTGACGAAGCGCGACTGGATGAGGTTGAGGAAGGCGCGGTTGTAGAAGAGGATCCTCTTGTCCGCCGTCAGCACGAATGCCGGCGAGGGGCTCGCCTGGATGATGGCGTCCGTGGCGTCGGGATGGGTCAGGTTCTCCAGGCGGCGCACCCGCTCCGACAGCCAGCGGACGACCCGCACGCGCAGCAGCGACGCGAGGTTGCCGCCGCCGGGAGCGGCATCGACCACCTCCTCCACCACCTCGCCGACCGTGCTGTTGACGTCGGCGGCGACCATCTTCAGCCCGTCCCTGTAGATGCTTTCGAGCCGGATGCCGCGGCGCTGCCGCGGCGTGTTGACGGCGCGGAAGACCGGCACGAAGCCGGACGCCTCCGCGTCGTCGGCTGCCGCGGCATTCTCCCGGGGCGAAAGGGGGGATACGGCCGCGTCGCTCATGCTCAGCGCTCCGTCAGCGCTTCGCTGCGGGCCTTGTTGATCGGCTTCATCAGGTAGTCGAGCACCGTCTTCTCGCCGGTGATGATCTCGACCGAGGTGATCATGCCGGGAATGATCGGGAACTTGCGCCCGTCCTTCTCCAGCTCCGACACCGGCGTCGCCACCTGCACCTGATAGAACGTCTCGCCCGAGTTCTGGTCGAGCAGGCTGTCGGCGGAGACGTTGGAGACCTCGCCGTCGATGCCGCCGTAGATCGAGAAGTCGTAGGCGGTGACCTTGACGATGGCCGACTGGCCGCGCCGCACGAAGGCCACGTCGCGCGGCGAGATGCGCGCCTCGACGAGGAGCGTGTCGGCGGTGGGCACGACGCCGGCGACGACGGTTCCCGGCTGCACGTAGGCGCCGATCGTGTTGATGTCGAGCGTGTTGACCACGCCGTCGACGGGGGAACGGATGTCGGTGCGGGCGACGCGGTCGGTCGCGCCGCGGATGGTCTCGTCGATGATCGACAGTTCGGCCAGCGCCTGCGTCTTCTCCATCAGCGCCTCCTGCCGGACCTGCAGGTTGAGCTCCTCGACCTGCAGCGTCGCCTCGCTGATGGCGGCGTTGAGGCGCTCGATGCCCTCCATGGCGAGCGCGAGCTGCCCGCGCTGGTCGGTGAGCTCGCGGTCGAGGCGCAGCAGATCGGTCTGCGCCACCAGCTTCTTCGCCACCATCGGGCCGATCAGGTCCATCTCGCGCTGGGCGACGGCGATGACCTCGTTGAGGCGGGAGATGTTGGCCTGCGCCTCGTCGAGCTCCTTCATGCGCTGGCGAAGCCGCGCCTGGAGGACGGAGCCCTTGTTCTCGATACTGATGCGGCGTGCGTTGAGCAGCCGCACCTCGTTGTCGCAGACGACCGGGGCGACCTTGACGATCGCCTCGGGGCAGACATAGGCCGCGGTGAGGTCGCCCTGTTCCTCGATCTCGAGGCGGGCGATCTTGGCGCGCAGGGCCCGCGCCTTGGCCGCGGACTCGCCCAGCGTCGAGGTGGTGGTGGTGTCGTCGAGGCGCATCAGCAGCTCGCCCCGGCGAACGACCTGCCCGACCTGGACCGCGATCTCCTGGACCACGCCCGCCTCGGAGGCCTGGATGATCTGCGTCTTCGAAACCGGGATGACCTTGCCGTCGCCGCGGGCGATCTCGTCGACCTTGGCGATCGCCGCCCAGCCGACGAAGGTTCCGATGAACAGAATAACGATAAGCAGCACCAGCCGCGCGAAAAGCGGGGGCTTGTCCGTCATGCCCGTTGTTCCCTGCCCTCACCGGAGGCCGCAGTGCCGCGCTGCAGCGCTTCGATGACCCTGTTCTTCGGCCCATCCGCGATGACACGACCCTGGTCGAGCACGATGAGCCTGTCCACGAGCTCGAGCATGCTGTGGCGGTGCGTCGAGATTATGACCGTCACGTCGGGCGCGAAGGCGTTGCGCAGCCTCGACAGGAGCAGCCGCTCGGTGGCGAGGTCCATGGCGCCGGAGGGCTCGTCGAGATAGACGATCTTGGGCCGGCCGAGCAGCAGCCGGGCGATCGTCAGCGCCTGCTTCTGGCCGCCGGACAGGTTGTTGCCGCGCTCGCCCACCGGCATGTCGAACCCGCGCGGATGGCGCGAGACGAACGCGTCGACGCCGGTGGCCTGCGCGACCTCGAGGATCTCGTCGTCGGTGGCGTCGCCGCGGCCGAGAAGAAGGTTCTCCTTGACCGTGCCGGAGAACAGGTCGGCCGACTGGCCGGCGATGGCCACCGCCGAGCGCACCTCGGCCGGGTGGTACTGCCGGATGTCGACGCCATCGAGCAGGATGCTGCCCGCCGCCGGCACGTAGAGCCCGCCGAGCAGGCGCCCGACCGTGGTCTTGCCCGAGCCGATGCGGCCGATGATGCCGACGCGCTCGCCCGGGCGGATCGAGAAGCTGAGCCCGTTGACGACGTTGTGCTCGGTGCCGGGATAGGCGAAGGCGACGTTGTCGAAGACGATGCCGCCGCCGCGGATCTGGCGGTTCACGAAGCCCGCCGTCTGCGGGCGGTCTTCCGGCTGCTTCATGATGCCGTCGACGATGCGCAGCGAGATGATCGCCTGGCGCAGCCGCGACAGGGTCATCGAGATCTGGCCGAGCGGCGCCAGCGTGCGGCCGGCCAGCATCACGCAGGCGATGATCGCGCCCATCGACATCGCGCCCTCGGCGAACGCATAGGCGCCGGCGAGCACGATGCCGACCGTCACCATCTGCTGCACGAACTGGGTGGCGTTCGCGGCGCCGGCCGAGATGTACTTGATCTCCTCGCTCGTCCGCGTGGCGTGCTTGGTCAGCTCCTGCCAGCGGCGCAGCAGGCTCGCCTCCGCCCTCAGGCTCTTCACCGTCTCGATTGTCGAGATCGTCTCCACCAGCAGCGCCTGCCGCCTCGCCGATTCGTTCGCCGCCGTGGCGACGCGACGGCCGATCCTGTGCTGGGCGACGAGGCCGATCAGCACGGCGAGCACGAAGGCGGCGGCGGGGATGAACACCAGCCAGCCGGCGACCATGTAGATCACCGCGAGGAACACGAAGACGAAGATGCTGTCTATCAGCGTCGCCACGGTGTTCGACGCGAAGAACTCGCGCACGAACTCGTACTGCGTGACGCGGCTGGCATATTCGCCGGTCGAGAGCGGCCGCGCCGCCAGCTCGGAATTGAGGATCTTGTCGAACAGCAGGTGCGACAGGCGGATGTCGGCCTTGCGGCCGGCATAGTCGATCAGCGACGCTCGCGCGGTCTTGAGCAGGAACTCGAACAGGAAGGCGAGCGTGACGCCCGCGGCCAGCACCCACAGCGTCGAGATCGCCTCGTTCGGCAGCACCCTGTCATAGACGTTCATCACGAACAGCGGCGAGACGAGGCCGATGATGTTGATGAAGAACGCCGCCAGCGCCACCTGGATGTAGGTGCGCCAGAACGGCAGCAGGGTCGCGACCAGCCAGTGGCGGCGCTCGACCTCGGCGGCGAGACCGACGCTCGCATGCTCCGACGCGTTGATGTAGGTGGCGGCGAAGGCGAAGACGCGGTCCGGCCCCAGCCGCGCCAGAACATCCTCGTCGATGACGTCGCCCGCCGCATGGCCGGTGCGGTAGGACCGCGACGAAGCCTGCTCCAGCAGCGGAAGCGCCCGCCCGTCCTCGAGCAGCACGATCGCCGGAAGCTCTATGTTGCCGCCCTTGAGGGCCCGCGCCGAATGCTCGACCGCGTCCAGCCCGATGCGCTCGGCAAGGCGGACGACCTCCTCGTGGCTCGGCGCGACGAGGTTCTCCTCCGGCACGCCGGAGAAGAGGACGTTGTCCGAGCTGGGCCGCCCGAGGAAGGCGGCCACGTGGCGGAACGATGAGCGGAAATCGAGGACAGCGGGCCTGTCGGCGGTGCTTTTGTCAAGCATCGTGCGCCACCGCCATGGCCATCGGTCGTCTAGTTTCTGACCGGCGCGAGCAGATCGAGCGGCAGATCCTTCACCTGGCGCGAGGGCATGCGCTTGTACTGCGGGTTGCCCTCCTGCAGCACCTGGAACTCGTCGCGCGCATAGGCCTGGCCCTGCTCGGCGGCCGCGGCGCCCATCGTCCGGGCGAGCGCGCCGGTGGCGGCGAGGATGCGATACTCCTCGAACACCGCGGCATATTGCGAGGTCTTGGCCATCACGGCGACGTTGTAGCGGGTGTTCTGGGCGTCGAGCACGTCGAGAAGCGAGCGCTGGCCGACGCGGAGCTGCTCGCGGTAGCTCGACACGAGCTGCGCGTTGGCAGCGGCCTGCTGCTTCAGGGTGCCCGCGAGCTCCGAGCGCTTGGCGCGGCGGTCCCACGCGGTGCGGATCGATTCCTCGATCTCGCGATGGACCTGGTGCAGCACCTGGCGCTGCTCGCCGGCGCGGCGGATGTGCTCCTGCTCCCTGGCGACGGTCTGGCCGCCGCGATAGAGGTTCCAGCGCGCGACGACCTTCGCCTCCAGGTCGGAGGTGCGGCCCTCGCTGCCGTCGACGTCGTCGCCGTAGCGCGCGCGGCCCTGCAGCGAGACGGTCGGCAGGAAATCGGAACGGGCGCCGCGCACCATCGCGTCGGCCGTGTCGACGTCGGCGCCGGCGGCCGCGACACGCGGGTTCTGCGCCCGCGCCATGTCGATCGCCGCCTGGACGCTGCGCGGCAGCGCCTTGGCGACGGAGCCCGGATATTTCGGCGTGCCGATCGGCTTGCCGACGAGGGTGAGGAAGCGGATCTTCGCCGCCTCGAGGTCTTCGGACGCCTCGCTGTGGCGCGCCCGGGCCGAGAGCAGCCTCTCGCGCGCCTGCATGGTGTCGGCCTCGGTCATCGCGCCGCCGGACACGCTCTGCTCGATCTCGCCGACGATCTGCTGGTGGAACCCGACATTGTTTCGGGTCTCGGCGACGATCTCCGCCTGCAGGAGGATCTCGAGATATTCCTGGACGACCTGCAGCGCCACGCCTTCCGAGCGCTCGAGGACACGGAAGGAGGCGCCATCGACGCGCGAGGCCTGGCGGTCGACTTCCGCGCGGCGGCCGCCGCCGTCGAACAGGGTCTGGTTCAGGGTGACGCCGACGTCGCCGGGATAGAGCGTGTCGCCCTCGGTGCCGAGCCGGCGGCGCGCCGGGCTGTCGAGGCGGCGGGCGCCGATGGTGGCGTCGAGATCGACGGTGGGGAGAAAGAGACCCTTCGCCTGCCGGAGCTCGAACTCGACGGCCTCGCGGTTCTCGATTGCTTGCAGCACCTGCGGGTTCGATGTCAGCGCTTCCGTGACGGCCTCGCGCAGCGTCATGGCGCCGACCGCGGTCGTGCCAAGGAGAACGCTCGCGGCGCCGAAAATGCCACCCAGCATGTTGCCGAAACGCATGCCAAAACCCCGCCCGTGCAGAATAAACCTGATTCACCTTCCCACCAGTGAATGCAGCGACGTTTAGTTTAGATATTCTTGAAAGTCACGCATCTAATCACGCCGGCGGCGTATTTCTTGGAATTTCCCGGCCTCCGGGCGACGCATAGTTGCCGTTCTGCAACGCTTTGCAACCAATTCCATACACCTGCGCACAGAGATCGGGAGGCAATTTTCCGGCCCGTCCTCGCCGTCCTACCGCTCCCGGCGGGCGGAAACGCGCTCCAGAAGCGCCAGCAACCCTTCGAGCAGCGCCGTGGGCGGCGGCGGATCGCCGGGAATGTGCAGGTCGACCGGCACGACGTCG
>JAEZXF010000044.1 GCA_023419995.1 Pseudomonadota bacterium
GCCGCCGCCTGTTCGGGGATCGGCGCGTCGAGATAGCCCCCCGCGATCGAGACGACGAAGCGCCACGGCCGGCCTCGACCCCCATCGCCGCCGGCCGAACCCTCGCACCTTGTCCGGCCATCCGCAGGCCCGGACCATGGACGATCCGGCGGGGCCGTCCTTTCAGGACTTGCCGGTTCCGTCGAGAGATGATCGGGTCGGATGGCTGGTTCGGGAGTGAGCCTGCCGAGCGCGAGATCGACTTTGCCGCCCCTCACACCTCATCGAACCTGCCGCCCTCCTTCGACGGGTCGCGATCGAGCGCGGCTTCCTCGCCGTCTTCGGGCAGGGCCTCGTCGCTGTTCTGGTAGGGGTTGTCGTCGTCCTCCCCGGGCAGATCGCCGGAGCGTTCGACGTCGTATCTGAGGTCGCCGTTCTCGGGGATGCTGTCCGGCGTCAGCGTCCCGCCTTCGATCGCCTGCCAGTCCTGCTCTTCCAGCGCCGGGCCGCTGCGCCGGTTGTCGTTCTCGTTCTGCCGGAGGGGGTTCCTGCGCGGGGCCATGGCATGAAGTCCTTGGAACGTTGCTTTGCCGGCCTAACCCCGCGGAGGGCCGATTGTTCCGGGAGGAACATTCCGGGAGCTCATCCATTCCGTGATCATCATGACGGAAGACAGCAACGAGACCGGACCGGCCGGGCTTCCAGATAAGGTCAAGGACGCGGGGAGCGCTGCCGGCGGAGCGACGACCCTCTCTTTCGAAGCCGCAACCTGCGGTGAGGCTTCGCCCCCGGAGAAGCGCGGCGGCGCGCGAAGGCAGCCACCGCCCGGCCGGCCTTCCGGCGGGCTCCGGCGCGGAGGGGACGGGTGAAGGTCAGCGCCCTCCACGTTCCCGTCGCCGGCAGCCGGCTCGCGGGACAGCTCGTGCAGCCGCGCACCGGCGTTCCCGGCGTGCTCTTCGTCCACGGCTGGGCCGGGAGCCAGGCGCGCGACAAGAAGCGGGCGCGGGCGCTCGCGCGCCTCGGCTTCGTCTGCCTGACCTTCGACATGCGGGGCCATGGCGAGACCGTGGACCGGCTGGAGAGCGTCACGCGCGAGGACAATCTCGACGACATCTGCGCCGCCTACGACGTGCTGGCCTCGCAGAGCCTGGTGGACCGGTCCTCGATCGCGCTGGTCGGCAGCAGCTACGGCGGCTACCTCGCGGTGCTGGCGGCCGCGCGGCGGCCGGTGCGCTGGCTGGCGCTGCGGGTGCCGGCGCTCTACCGCGACGAGGACTGGAGCGTGCCGAAGTTCGCCCTCGACCGGCAGGAGTTGGCCCGCTACCGCAGCGCCCTCGTTCCGTCGGAAAGCAACCGCGCCCTGCAGACGTGCCGCGGCTTCACGGGCGACGTGCTGATCGTGGAATCCGAGCGGGACGAGATCGTGCCGCATCCGGCCGTCGCCAGCTATCTCGCGTCCTTCGTCGCGGCGCGCTCGGTGACCTACCGGGTGATCTCCGGCGCGGACCACGCGCTTACCCACCCGGAAAGCCGCCGGTCCTACGACCACCTCCTGTCGCACTGGCTGCGCGAGATGATCTTCGGCGCGCGCTGACCCGCGACCGGGGTTGCCTCTCGCCGAGGACACGCACGTTGGTCGACTGCCCGAACCGCTTGCCATGCGCGGCAGGTGCTCTAGGTTCTGGCCGAGGTAATCGGAGGCAGCGATGTTCGACGGTTTTGATGCGCTCCTGCTCGCACGCATCCAGTTCGCCTTCACCGTGTCCTTCCACTTCATCTTCCCCGCCTTCACCATCGGCCTGGCGAGCTACCTCGCCGTGCTGGAGGGGCTGTGGCTGTGGACCGGCCGCGCCGTCTTCATCGACCTCTTCCGCTACTGGATAAAGATATTCGCCCTCACCTTCGCCATGGGCGTGGTCTCGGGCATCGTCCTCTCCTACCAGTTCGGAACCAACTGGTCGGCCTTCTCCGATCTCGCCGGGCCGGTCGTCGGGCCGCTGATGGCCTACGAGGTGCTGACGGCGTTCTTCCTCGAGGCCGGCTTCCTCGGCATCATGCTGTTCGGGATGAACCGCGTCGGCAGGGGCCTTCACTTCGCCGCGACGCTCGCCGTGGCCGTCGGGACGCTGTTCTCCGCCTTCTGGATCCTCGCCGCCAATTCGTGGATGCAGACGCCGGTCGGGCACGCGGTGAACGGGGTCGGGCAGTTCGTTCCGCAGGACTGGTGGCAGATCGTCTTCAACCCCTCCTTCCCCTACCGCCTCGTCCACACCGTGCGCGGCGCCTACCTGACGACGGCGCTGGTCGTCGGCGCCGTGGGCGCGTGGCACCTTCTGCGCGACCGGACCGGCGAAGGCGCGCGGGTCATGTTCTCCATGGCGATGGGGATGATCATCGTCACGGCGCCCGTCCAGGTCGTCGCCGGAGACCTGCACGGCCTCAACACGCTCGAGCACCAGCCGGTCAAGATCATGGCGATGGAGGGCCATTTCGACAGCCATCCCGAGGGCGCGCCGCTCTACCTGTTCGGCCTGCCGGACCAGGAGGCGGCCACGATGCGCTATCCGCTGGCCATCCCCAATGCCGGCTCGCTCGTCCTGCGCCACAGCCTCACGGCGCCGATGGAAGGGCTGGAGACCGTGCCGCGCACGGAATGGCCGCCCGTGGCCATCGTCTTCTGGTCGTTCCGCATCATGGTGGGGCTGGGCCTGCTGATGGTGGCGCTCGGCGGCCTGGCGCTGCTGGCGCGGCTGCGCGGCGGCCTCTACGACTGGCGCACCCTTCACCGCTTCGCGCTGGCGATGGGTCCGGCCGGCTTCGTCGCCGTGCTCGCCGGCTGGGTGACGACGGAGGTCGGCCGGCAGCCCTACACGGTCTACGGCCTGCTGAGGACGGCGGATTCGGTCTCGCCGCTGGACGCGCCCGCCGTCGCCACCTCGCTGGTCGCGTTCATCGTCGTCTACTTCGGCGTGTTCTCGGTCGGGACCTGGTACATATTGCGGCTGATGGCCCACGCCCCGGCGAGCGCCGAGCCGGGACTGGAGAAGGGCGACGCGCCCATCCGGACGGCGGGCGTCACGCCGGCGCTCGCGGTCGACCCCGACCGGACGATCGGCGCCGAGACGAACGGGAGACGGGCATGATCGACCTGCCGACGCTCTGGGCCTTCATCCTCGCCTTCGCCGTGTTCGCCTATGTCGTGCTCGACGGCTTCGACCTCGGGATCGGCATCCTGTTCCCGCTGCTCGCGCGGGGAAAGGACCGCGACCAGGCCATGAACTCGGTCGCCCCGGTGTGGGACGGCAACGAGACGTGGCTGGTCATGGGCGGAGGCGGCCTGCTCGCCGCCTTCCCGCTGGCCTATGCGATCGTGCTGCCCGCGCTCTACGCGCCGATCATCGCGATGCTGCTGGCGCTGGTCTTCCGCGGCGTCGCCTTCGAGTTCCGCTGGCGCGACCCGGGGCACCAGCGGTTCTGGGACGTCTCCTTCGCCGGCGGCTCGCTGCTCGCGGCCTTCGCCCAGGGCGTGGCGCTGGGGGCGCTGCTGCAGGGGATCGTCGTGGAAGGGCGCGAGTATGCGGGAGGCTGGTGGGACTGGATGTCGCCCTTCAGCCTGCTGACCGGCGCCAGCCTCGTCATCGGCTACGCCCTGCTCGGCGCGACCTGGCTGGTCATGAAGACGGAGGGCGCGCTGCAGGACCAGGCGTTCCGCTACGCCCGGCTGGCCGGCATCGGCACCATGGCCTGCATCGCCGCGGTGAGCGCGGCGACGCCGTTCCTCGAGGAGGCGTATTACCGGCGCTGGTTCTCGTGGCCGACCGTGCTGTTCACCACGCAGGTGCCGCTGCTCGTCGTCATGGTCGCCGCCGCGTTCGCCCTCAGCCTGCGGCGCCGCTACCAGCGCCTGCCCTTCCTGCTGGCGCTCGCCCTGTTCGCGCTCAGCATGATCGGGCTGGGCATCAGCATCTTCCCCGACATCGTGCCGGGCGCCGTCAGCATCCATGAGGCCGCGGCGCCGGAATCGAGCCTCCTCTTCATGCTCGTCGGCGCCGGGGTGCTGATCCCGGTCATCCTCGCCTACACCGCCTATGCCTACTGGGTGTTCCGGGGCAAGGGCGGGCACGAGGGCTATCATTGAGCCGGGAGGCGCCGGGGCCGCTGTGGCAGCGGCTGCTCTGGTTCGCGGGCCTGTGGCTCGCGGGCGTCGCCACGGTGGCCGCAGTCGGATACGGGATACGCTTCTGGCTGCTCTAGCCCGCCAGAGCCCGCCTGCCGACGCCGCCCCCTAGGTCGCCTCCGCCTCGTCCAGCACCTTGCGGGCGACCCTGAAGCATTCCAGCGCTTGCGGCACGCCGCAGTAGATCCCGACCACGTGGATGATGGCCCGGATCTCGTCGCGGCTGACGCCGTTGTTGATGGCACCGCGACAGTGCACCTCCCACTCGTGCATCTTGCCGAGCGCGCCGATCATGGCGAGGTTCATCATCGACCGCGTCTTGGGATCGATCGCGTCGTCGCCCCAGCCGAAACCCCAGCACCACGCGGTCATCGCCTCCTGGAACGGGCGGGTGAAGTCGTCCGCGGCCGCCAGGTTCCTCTCGACATAGTCGGCGCCCAGCGTCGCCTTGCGCCGGGCAAGGCCCTTCTCGAAAAAGTCGCCGTCCATCGATCAATCTCCTCCTGTCGGGCGCTCCGCACGGAATCGCGGCTTGCAAAGGTCGCCGCGACCGTAACCGGATTCGCGACAAAGGCCCCGGCTTTCGTGCGCGCCCCTCCCCGGCCGAACCGGTGATGCCCCCGATGCGGAACATTCGCCGCACGGCCCCGTTTCCCGCTTTCAGCGAAACGGAGATCATGAGGTTCGCCATGTCGGATCTGAGCAATGCGGAAATCGAAGGCAGGCTGAGCGCGCTGCGCGATATCGTGGTCGCCCTGCTCGGCGAGACGGCCGGCCCGGCGGCGGCGAACATCCGCGCCGCGCTCGACGAGATGGCCTCCATCCAGAACCATCAGGAGGATCCGGGAACCCTGACCTCGCGGGCGTTCGCGGCGGAGAGCGCCCGCCTCCGCGAGGTCGGCGTCGTCCGCGACGCGCTGTCCCGGCAGGCGGGCGCGGCAAGCCTCGGTGCGGCCGACCGCGAGCTCGACCCGGAAACCCTCGAGGAACAGCTCGACGAAGGGCTCGAGGACAGCTTTCCGGCCAGCGACCCGGTTTCCATCACCACCACGACGATCAGCGGCGACGCGAGGTCGCTGCCGCGGCGCTGAGCCGCGAGCAACGGGAGGCCGGCGGTAGGAGGGCAACCAGCCCGCTTCCCGCCGCCCGCCGGAACATCCCGTCCGCTTGCCGGTTAGCCCGGTAGCGAAGGAGATCGGCCCATGACCAGACCTAGGAACGGCGCACCCGGCACGACCGACCAGAAACCGCGGTGGGAAGGCCCGCCGGAAAACAGGCCGCGCGGCTACCTGCCGGCGAAGGACGACCCCGCCACGGACCGCGATGCGGCCGGCGAGAACCTGAAGGACCCGGAGAAGCGCCACCTCGGCGACGCCTTCAAGCAACGCGGCGACCGCTAGAAAAAGCCCCGCTGCGTGCCGCCCTGTCCCGCGGCAGGGCGGCACGTGTCGCTCATCCCCGACGGAAGGCATCGCCATGGACAGCATCAACGAGAGGATCCTGCACACCGGCAGCACCATGCCCGTCATGGGGCTGGGGACGTGGAGGCTGACGCGGAACACCGCGGACGTCGTTGTGGCGGCGCTGGAGGCGGGCTATCGCCTCATCGACACCTCCGGCGACTACGGCACCCAGAAAGGGATCGGCGACGGCATCCGCAGGAGCGGCCTCGCGCGGTCCGACCTCTATGTGACCACCAAGGTGGAGGAGACGGACGACGCCTACGAGGCGGTCGGCCGCAACCTCGACGAGCTCGGCCTCGACCACGCCGACCTCGTCCTCATCCACCGGCCGCCGGAGGACGGCGTCGGCGGGGACCTGTGGGAAGGGCTGATCCGCGCGCGGGAGAACGGCCTTGCCGTCGACATCGGCGTCAGCAACTATTCCGCGGCGTCGATCGATGCGCTGGCCGAGATGACGGGCGAAAGCCCGGTCGTGAACCAGATCGAATGGAGCCCGTTCGGCTACAGCCGGGAGATGCTGGACTACGCCAACGAGAACGCCATCGTTCTCCAGGCCTACAGCCCGCTCACCCGGATGCGGCGGCTGGACGACCCGGCGCTGGCGACGATCGCGGAGCGATACGACAAGACGCCGGCGCAGATCCTGCTGCGCTGGGACCTCCAGCACGGCATCGTGCCCCTTCCCAAGGCCGGCAGCAGGGATCATCTGGAGGAGAATCTCGACGTGTTCGACATCCGGCTCGCCAAGGAGGACATGGCGCAACTCGACGGGCTGAACGAGCGCTTCTCCGCCCTCGGGAAGCTGCCTTACGTCTGACATCGAAACACCCGCGCGCGCCTGCAGCCTACCCTTCGGACCGGCTCGCGGGATCGCGGTCGCGGTCGTATCGCCTTGCCAGCGGGAAGGGCGGCAGCCAGGACGCGCGGCGGATGGTCCACAGCGCGTAGGTCGGCACCAGCTGGTCGGGGGCGTCGAGCGATCCCAGGGTCACCTCGAC
>JAEZXF010000156.1 GCA_023419995.1 Pseudomonadota bacterium
TGGCGAGGCGCTGCCACCGCATCAGGTGACGGAGGCGCTGCCACCGCATCAGGTGAAGGAGGCGCTGCCACCGCATCAGGCGACTGGGGCGCTGCCACCGCATCGGGCAGCTGGGGCGCTGCCACCGCATCAGGCTACAGGGGCGCTGCCACCGCATCGGGCAGCCGGGGCGCTGCCACCGCATCGGGAACGCAAGGCGCTGCCACCGCATCAGGTGAAGGAGGCGCTGCCACCGCATCGGGCGCCGGAGGCGCTGCCACCGCATCAGGCTACAGGGGCAAGGCTCGCGGCGCCGAAGGGTGCGCCGTCTTCCTCGTCGAGCGGGGCGACGACGGCAGGATCCTGCACGCATGGGCAGGCATCGCCGGACGCGATGGCATCAGGCCGATGATCTGGTATCGGCTCGAGAATGGCCGGCCGGTCGAGGTCGCTGACTGACCATGCCGCGCAAACGACGGACCACGCCCGTGACGGTTGCCGATGTCGAGCGCATGCTCGACAAGCTGGCGTGGATCATGTCCAAGTCCAGGTTCGCTCACATGGGGCCGCCGCTCTGGCGGCGGCTCGAGTCCGAGCTCGCCGAGCTTCGCGATGCCGAGGCGATCATCTCGGCCGCCCGCGACCGGTTCAGACGATCGCAGGATCGAACGGAAGCGCGATCTTCCTGAGCTCCGCCCTTCGCCATTCCAGCCCGCCGCCCGAACCATAAGTCGGCCGGTCGATCGTGTGCCCCATCAGCAACCGCCGCAACTCCTCGTCCAGCCCCGCCTCTTTCATCCTGTCCTCGAACGAGTGCCGGAACGAGTAGATCTTGTGTTTCGCGGTCGGAAAGAGCTTGTTTTCCTTGAAGAACTTGTTGAGCGTCGCCGACAGGTGCATTTCCTTGTCGCGATAGCGCGGGAATCCGTTGGGGTGCCTGGTGAACACCTCGAGCGCGACGCCCACGAGCGGCACGCTCCGCTGCGACGATGCCGTCTTGATCTCCCGCGGATCGTCGGGATCGTTGCGCGGCTGGATGACGAGATGCGGCACCTTGTCAGCCGTCCTGATGTCGGCCGGCGTCAGGTTGCAGATCTCGCTCGGCCGCGCACCGGTTTCCACGAGCGCCAGCACGATCCCGCGCGCCTCTGCGTTCAGGCCCGCCAGCGCGCCGGGCTTGAGGATGGTGCCGGTCAGCCATGCCCGGTCGAACGGCGGCCGCGAGCGCTTGATCCGGGTGGTGAAATTGAGCTTCGCGAACGGATTCGGCCGGTCCAGCTCGCCCATATGCGTGAAATAGGCCTCATAGAGCACGCGCATGTTGCCGATATCCCGATTGCCCGAGGACGCCGAATGCGTCGGGCGGCCCTCCTTCGGCGCGATGCGCTCCTGCCACTGGCGATAGAGCTTCAGCGCGTCCTCCCTGGTGATATCCGCCATGGCCTTGTCGCCGCAAAGGCTGACGAAGTTGTTGACCGCCCGCTGCTTGACCTTCTTCCACTGCGCCTTCTGGCCGGCGCTCTTGTTGACCAGCTCGTCGGGTACGATCTCGTCGCAGTAGATCTCGAACGCCTTGCTCACCGTGACGGCCGGCACCTCGACGAAGCCGACCAGCGCCTCGGCCGTCGGCAGCGGCGTCCGCGCCTCCTCTATCTCGTCGAAGCGGTCGCGCAGCTCGGCAAGCGATGCGCTCGTCGCGAGAGACAAGGCCGAGCGGAACGTCAGGCCGAGCGCCTCGACGCGGCGCATCGCGGACTTGTATCGCGCCTGCGCCTTGTCCCTCGCCTCTCCCAGCAGCATCGACGCCCACAGCGCATCGTCCGCCTCCTCCATCATGTCGCGCTTCGCGCGCGCGAGCGTGACGTCGTCGGTCTTCAGGGAGGTCCGCACGATCGGCGCGCGCCCGTCCTGGTCCACGACCTCGAGCGGGACCTTGCGCCGGTAATAGTAGTTGCCCGCACGCAGGGAGAGATAGCGGTTGGGGTCTTTCTTTTTTCCGATACGCACCACTTTAGCAACCTCCGATATGGTCCCGAATGGGCCAACAGGTGGCACGCAGAGTGGCACAGAACAATATGGCCGAGCAAGCGGCCCGCTTGCGAAGCGCCAATTAATCAAGCAAAAACAGTATGATAAAGGATATCAGAAAGCTTGAAATTGGTGCGGGTGAAAGGACTTGAACCTTCACGACTTTCGTCACGGGAACCTAAATCCCGCGTGTCTACCAATTCCACCACACCCGCTTTCCACGGGGCGCACCCGCCCCCTGAAAGCGCGTGGTTCTATATCATCGGGGGCGAATGGTTCAAAGGAAAATTGCCTAGAAAGACGGCTATTTTTTGCCGGAGACGGGCTAGTAGAGCGGTTCGGCGTAAAGCATCGTCTCGCCGTCGTGGAACGACTTGATCTGTGCCGTGCCGTCCTTTGCCACGGCCACCTTCATGCGGAAGGTCCGCTGGCGCAGGTCGCGCTCGATCTCCCTGCCCTCGCCTTCGGGCACGTAGAAACGCTCGATCCCGTAGCGGACATCGATGGATGCGGTATCCGCGTGCCAGCGCGAATGGGTGGTGCCGCGCACGTCGACCTCGCCCTCGGCACGGTCGGCGGCGGGCGGCACGTCGAAGCTCGCCGCGACGGGCTGCCAGATGCCGTCCGCACCGGCCCTCAGCCGCACATGGACGACGCGCGCCTCGCCGGAAGAGGCGTGCGCCTGCCCCGCCGGGAACAGGCCGGCCGGAATCCGGCTGATGTTGTAGCCGAGGATCACGTAGTCGCCGCGCAGCAGGTCGCGCGGATCGACCGGCTCGACCTCCAGCACGACCTCCTGCCCGTTGCGCAGCACCGCGGCGCGGCCGGCGATCATCGAGACGAGAAAGCCGATCTGGAGCGCGCCGACGAGCGCGGCCGCGAGGATGAGCCAGCGCCGGTCGCTCATGCCGCGCCTCCGTCGGTTACCGCGGTCCCGGCCGCCAGGCGCCGCTCGAAGCGTGCGATCAGCCATGCCAGCGCCGACAGCGTCAGCCCGGCGAACAGGAAGAAGCCGGCCGTGTCCATCATCGAGCCGAGCATCACCACGTAGAGGAAGCAGACCTGGAAGGCGAAGGCGACATAGGCGAGCCAGCGCAGCATCCGGCTTTCGCGCCCGGCGACGAGCAGCGCCACGATCGTGCCGGCAAGGGCCAGCACCGTCGGCACGATGAAGCCCGGCTTCTCGACCAGCGCGACCTGCACGATCCCGACCCCGACGAGGAAGCCCATCAGCGCCTGCGCCGGCAGGTCCTGGCCGAGCCCGAGAA
>JAEZXF010000187.1 GCA_023419995.1 Pseudomonadota bacterium
CCTCGGCGCGTTCCTGCCGCGCATCGAGCAGGATCTTCGGGTCGGAGCTCGCCGCCCTGCCCCTGCGGGCGACGGCATCGCGCCGGGCCTGCCGCTCGCGCGCCTGCTGGGCCGCGCGCGCAGCCTGCCGCACCTCGCGCTCGGCCGCGTCCAGCGCCTTCTCGGCCGCCTCCTGCTCCGTGGCCTTGCGGGCGCGGTAGGCATCGAAGCCACCGCCATAGACGCGCGCGCCGTGCTCGGAAAGCTCGACGATCCGGTCCATGCCGTCGAGCAGCGCCCGGTCGTGGCTCACCACCACCGCCCCGCCCTTCCAGCGCTCAAGGAAGGTGCGCAGCATGGCGCGGCCGTCGCGGTCGAGATTGTTGGTGGGCTCGTCGAGCAGGATCAGGTCCGGCTCGGCGAAGGCAAGCGCGGCGAGCGCCGCCCGCGTGCGCTGGCCGCCGCTCAGGCCGGCGAGCGGCTGGAGGGGCGCGACGTCCCGCAGCCCGACGTCGGCGAGCGCCCTGTCGAGGCGCGTCTCCAGCGTCCAGTCGGCGTCCGCGATCTCGTCGGCTTCGGTCTCGCCGGCCTCGATGCGCGCCAGCAGCGCAAGGCCGCCGGCCGCGCCGAACAGGTCGGCTATCGTCTCCGCGCCGGTCGCCTCGGGGATCTGGCGCATGAGCGCGACGCGCCCCTCGCCGCGAACCGTGCCGGAGGACGGCCGCGTCTCGCCGGCCAGGATCGACAGCAGCGACGACTTGCCGACGCCGTTGCGCCCGACGAGACCGGTCCGCTCATTGCCGAAGGAAAGATCGAGATCGCTGAAAAGCGTGCGGCCGTCAGGAAGCCGGTACGAGAGGCCGTGAATGGAGAGAAAGGACATGCGACACCATGGAGGACGATACGGTACGGGCGGAAGGCGCGCGTGCTGCGTCGTTCATCGGTGTCACTCCTCTGGAAGCATCTCGCCGCCGGGCGGAACGACCCGGCATCTCGCAAATGCGGCAAAAACCAACGGACAGGCCCGCTGGCGGGGTCGATCCGGGTGGCGCCGCTCTGGCCGGTTCGCGGCCTATATAGGGTGCGCGCGCGCCGCAGGAAAGGGCCTGCCCCGCCCGCCCTGCCTCAGATAGGTGCGCGGCGCCACGCCGAGCATCCGGCGGAACATCGTCGTGAAGGCCGGCGCGCTTTCGTAGCCGAGGTCGAGCGCCACCTCGGTCACGCTCTTTCCCCGCGCCAGCAGCGGCAGGGCGGCGAGCAGCGTCGCCTGGCGCCGCCAGACCGACAGGCTCACCCCCGTCTCGCGCTGGAAGGCGCGGGTGAAGCTGCGGCGGCTCATGCCGGCGCTGTTCGCCCAGTAGTCGATCGTCGCCCCGGCCGTCGGCGCGGCGACGAACTCCCTGCACAGCCGCACGAGGCGCGGGTCGGCCGGGAACGGCAGCGCGAACGGCCGCTCCTGAAGGCGCGGGATCTCGATGAGAAGGAGGCGCATGATCGCCTCGCTCCGCTCCCCGCCCGCATCCTCGCCGGCCTGCACCGCCTCGACGATCAGGCTGCGCATCAGCTCGCTCACCGCCAGCACCTGGAGGCTGCCCGGCAGGTTCTCCCCCACGCCGGCCAGAACGTAGGCCGAGCGCATGCGCACCGTGCCGATCATCTCCACCGCATGCTCGACGCCGGCCGGAATCCACATGGCATGGCCGGGCGGAACCATCCAGCGCCCCTGCCCGGTCGAGATCATCACGCTGCCCCGGAAGGGGTAGAGAAGCTGCGCGCGGCTGTGGCTGTGCGCGCCGACCCGGTGGCCGTCCGGATAGTCGGTGGAGAGAGCGACGACGTCGCCCTGCGCCGTCTCGATCCAGTCGAGGCGGCTGCGCAAGCCCGTCTCGTCGCCGGGAAGCGGCTGGAATGCCGGGGAAGACTTGCCCATCGGTGGTCGAACCTTGGCCCACTCGCGAAGAAAATCGACCAAACCACAAAGGACGGCAGCATTCAACAGGCCTAAGCATCGGCCGACGCAATCGAGGATTCCGCCTTGACCGACATGACCGCCGGCGCGGCCCGCCCCACCGCCCAGAGCACCGTGTTCCCGATCATCCTCGCCGTGAGCCTGTGCCACATGCTCAACGACGTGATGCAGTCGCTGCTGTCGGCGATCTACCCGATGCTGAAGCAGGAGCACGCGCTCGACTTCTGGCAGATCGGCCTGCTGACCTTCACCTTCCAGGTCACGGCCTCGCTGCTGCAGCCGGCCGTCGGCCTCTACACCGACAAGCGGCCGATGCCGCAGTCGCTGCCCGTCGGCATGGCGTCGAGCATGGTCGGCCTGTTCCTGCTCGCCTATGCCCACAGCTACCCGTTCCTGCTTTTCGGCGCAGCGCTGATCGGCATCGGCTCGGCCATCTTCCACCCCGAGGCGTCGCGCGTGGCGCGGCTGGCCTCCGGCGGCCGCTACGGCCTCGCCCAGTCGCTGTTCCAGGTCGGCGGCAATTTCGGCACCGCCATCGGCCCGCTTCTCGCCGCGTTCATCGTCGTGCCGCGCGGCCAGGCGAGCGTCGCCTGGTTCGCCGTCATCGCCCTCGCCGGCATGCTGATCCTGAACCGCGTCGGCGCCTGGTATGCGCGCACCATGGCCGCCAATGCCGGGCGGGCGGCCGGCGCGCTGACCGCGCCGCTGCCGCGCAAGCGCATCGTCACCGCGCTGGTGGTGCTGGCGCTGCTCGTCTTCTCGAAGAACATCTACACGGCCAGCATCTCGAGCTACTATACCTTCTTCCTGATCGAGAAGTTCGGGGTTTCCGTCCAGCAGTCGCAGATGATGCTGTTCCTGTTCCTCGGGGCGATGGCGCTCGGCACCGTGCTCGGCGGCCCGATCGGCGACCGCTTCGGCTCGCGCACCGTGATCTGGTTCTCGATCCTCGGCGTCCTGCCCTTCACCCTCGCCCTGCCCTATGCCGACCTGTTCTGGAGCGGCGTGCTGTCGTTCGTCATCGGCGTGGTGCTGGCTTCGGCCTTCCCGGCCATCGTCGTGTTCGCGCAGGAGCTGGTGCCTGGCCGCGTCGGCATGATCGCCGGCATCTTCTTCGGCTTCGCCTTCGGCATGGGCGGCCTCGCCGCCGCCGTGCTCGGCGTGCTGGCCGACATCAACGGCATCGAGTGGGTCTACGGCGTCTGTTCCTTCCTCCCCGCGCTCGGCCTGCTGACCATCCTGCTGCCGAGCCGCAAGGAATTATCCTCGAGCTTCTAGGAGACCTCCCGACACCAGTGCGTCCTCCCGGCTTCGGCCGATCTTGATTGCGCCCGGAATTCTTGAAATAATTGCAGGCAGGCGCGGCGTTTATCGACCCCGGGGGTTGGGATGTACGTTCGCATGTCCGCCGCGTTCCTTGTCCTGTTCGCGATCCTGTTCCCCGCGCACGCACAGGAGCGCTTCGCGCTGCTGATCGGCAACAGCCGCTACGAGCACGCCAAGCCGCTTCGCAATCCCGAGAACGACATCGAGGTGGTGGCGCAGTCGCTGGAGACGGTCGGCTTCAGGACGCGAAAGGTGCTCAACGCCGATCTTGCGACGCTGACGGCGCAGATCGATGCCTTCGTGAGCCAGGACCTCTCCGGCGCCGACCGCCCGGTGGTGCTCGTCTACTTCGCCGGGCATGGCGTGCAGCGGCAGGGGACGAACTACCTGCTGCCGGTGGATTCATTGGTCAGTGACGCCGGCTCGCTGACGGCGACCACGCTCGCCGCCGACAAGCTGCTCGCCGGCCTGTCCGCCATCGACGCCAGCCTTCAGATAGTCATTCTCGACGCCTGCCGGGACGATCCGTTCGGCGACCTCAGTCGCGGCGCGGTCTCGCTGCAGGACGGTCTGGCGGCGGCGGTGGAGAGGACCGGCCAGGTCATCGCCTACTCGACGGCGCCGGGCAGGACGGCCGCGGACGGCGACACGGGCACCAGCCCTTATGCCGCGGCGTTCGCCGAGACCCTCCTGATGCCGGGACTGTCGCTGCGCGGGGTGTTCGACCGCGTGCGCGAAAAGGTGATGGAGCGCACGCGGGGTAGCCAGGAACCTTGGGAAAGCACCGCGATCTACGATGATTTCCATTTCATCGAGCCGGAGGCCATGGTGGCGATCTCCGAGGTCGAGGCGCTCCTGTGGGACAATGCCGTGCTCGCGGATTCGGCTGAATCGTACCAGCGCTATCTGTCGCGCTTCACCGAGGGCCGCTTCGCCTCGCTGGCCCGGATGAAGATCGACAACATCAACAAGGATTTTTCCTTCCGCAAGCAATCAGAGACATTTCCGATCCTCGTCAATTGGGACGGCAGCATAGATTTCTGCAATCAGGAACTGCAAACCGACAGTATGAGCGATGCATTTGAGTATTTGTTTGGGTTATACGACTATCAGGATGAATTGATATATATCGATATTGAAATACCACTTAAAAATATAATGTGTGAGAAAAATGAAATCAGCGACGTCTCTATAGAAGCCGTCCATGATATAGATGACTGCCATGAAGTAATCCACCATTTCTCGGATGAAGAATCCGATACGAGGCACGTTGAAAAATGCGTCGAGGCATTGGAGTTCGCCCCGCTGGACTGGGGGGATCACCTGGAGAAGCAAAGCGGCCTCGTCATCTCGCAGTACGACGTCGAGGGGCTCTATCTCTCCGGAATGAGCGCCACCTACTATCGCTACCGCTTCGATCCCCAGGAGGGGTATTTCGAGGACGCATTCGTCTCGATCCAGGGTCTCGTCCGGGTTCACACGTTCCTTCAGGAGATATTCGTCTCCTATTTCCTCGAACCGGCCGACCCGGCCGAGCTGGGACTGACCTGGAAATTCCAGAACACGCTCGAGGCCTACCGGAAAATTGACGACGGATCGGGCGTGAAGCCCCTCTCCATGGTGTCCCTGTATCTCAAGCGTCAGGAGGAGGCGCGGTACGATGAAGCGCCGCTGACCAGCTACTGGGACCACGAAGGCTCGGTCATCGGCCTGTTCGAGATCGACGACCACCGCACCCTGAGCTACCTGGAACCAGGGGAGGCCCTGCGTTCCGCCGGAGTCGAGGAGTTCGCGGTGCTTTTCGAAGGAACGATGTCGGGCTCGAGGATCTATTCGGGCACCGCCTACACCTACCCGCCGCGGTGCGAACCTCAATCCTACGCCACGCAGGGGACGGTCTCGCCCGAGGAAGACCGCATCGTCCTTCAGGGCGAGATTCCGGTGTTCGATGACTTGTGCAGGCAGGTCGGCACGAGGAGCGAGGCCATCGTCCTGACCTTCACGGGGACGGCGTCGGCGGACGACGATTTCTTCATGGATGAGGACGGCGAGGAGGACGAAGACGAATAGCCCCGTGGGATCGCCGTGAAATCGGGCGCGTCTTGCGGATCTCGTCGCTTTCCGTTACAGCATCGCCACCCGCGTAGACACCCTTGGAGGCAACGCGGCGGGGAGCGGCTCGACGCCGCATGATCCCGAAACGCGGCTTGCCGCCGCTCGGACAGGATCATGCGCCGGGGAGAGCCGCTTTCGACGTTTGCGGACCCGGTCTGCGAACGCTCCAGCAACGCAAGAAAGGAAATGCCATGAGCCAGTCTTACGAGCTCAAGGCCGAGGCGCGCGACAGGGTCGGTAAGGGGTCCGCCCGCGAACTGCGCCGCAACGGCAAGGTGCCCGCCGTCATCTACGGCGACAAGCAGGCCCCGCTCGCCATCGCGCTGAGCTACAAGGACGTCTACTACAAGATCCACGGCGGCGGCTTCATGACCACCGTCGCGACGATCGACGTGGACGGCAAGAAGATTCAGGTCCTGCCGAAGGAATACCAGCTCGACCCCGTCCGCGATTTCCCCGTGCACGTCGACTTCCTGCGCGTCGGCAAGAACACGCTGGTGACCGTCCAGATCCCGGTTCACTTCGTCAACGAGGAGAAGTCGGCCGGCATCAAGCGCGGCGGCGTGCTGAACATCGTGCGCCACGACATCGAGGCCCACGTTCCGGCCAACGCGATCCCCGACTTCATCGAGGTCGACCTCGCCGGCACGGACATCGGCGATTCGATCCACATCTCGGCGGTGACGCTGCCGAAGGGCGTGAAGCCGACCATCACCGACCGCGACTTCACCATCGCCACCATCGCTGCGCCGGCCGGCCTCAAGAGCGAGGAAGGCGAAGCGGCGGCGGAAGGCGAGGAATAGTCTCGCCCGCCGGGAGCCATCCGTCATGCTGCTGATCGCAGGCCTCGGCAATCCCGGCGCGAAATACGAGAACAACCGGCACAATGTCGGCTTCATGGCGGCGGACGCGATAGCCCGCCGCCATTCGTTTTCCCCCTGGTCGAAGACGTTCCACGGCCTGATCGCCGAAGGCCGCATCGGCGGCGAGAAGGTGCTGCTCCTCAAGCCGCAGACCTTCATGAACCTCTCCGGCCAGTCCGTCGGCGAGGCGATGCGCTTCCACAAGCTCTCCCCCGCCGACCTGGTCGTCCTCTACGACGAGCTCGACCTCGCCCCCGCCAAGGTGCGCATCAAGACCGGCGGCGGCGCCGGCGGCCACAACGGCATCCGCTCGATCGACGCGCATTGCGGCAAGGAATACCGCCGCGTCCGCATCGGCATCGGCCATCCCGGCATCAAGGAGATGGTGACGCACCACGTGCTCGGCGACTTCGCCAAGGCCGACCGCGAATGGCTCGAGCCGCTGATCGACGCGATGGCCGACAACGCGGACAAGCTGGTCGCGGGCGACGACAACGGCTTCATGAACAAGGTGAGCCTCGCCGTGCGCGGCCCAGAAGAGGCCCCGCGCGAGCCCGGGCCAGAGAAGCCCGCGCCCAAGGGCCAGAGCCACATCCGCCAGGCGCGGCCGAAGAAGGGCCCGGCCGTCGCGATTCCCGAAGGCGGCCCGATGGCCGACCTGCTCCGGAAGCTCCTCGGCAGCAAGGAGTGAGCCGGCGGCGCGCGGCCGCGACGTCGTCTACATGTTCGCGATGAGCCTCGACGGCTTCATCGCCCGGCCCGACGGCGCGTTCGACTGGCTGGAGAACTTCCCCGCCGACGCCGATTTCGACTTCGACGCCTTCCTCGCCTCCGTCACCGGCATCGTCATGGGGCGCGGGTCCTACGAGGCGGCGCGCAGCGGCGGCGGCTGGGACTACGGCCGCTGGCCCTGCACGGTCGCCACCGGCCGCCCCGTCGACGGCCTGCCGGGCAGGGTCGAGGCGCTCGACGCCCCGCCGCAGGGCCTGCTCGACAACCTGCGCCGCCGCGGCGCCGGCGGGCGCATCTGGATGTTCGGCGGCGGCGACCTCGCGCTCCGGTTCCTGCAGGCCGGCCTCCTCGACACGATCGAGATCGGCACCATCCCGGTGATCCTCGGCCGCGGCATCCCCGCCTTCGGCCATTCCACCCCGGACGTGTGGCTCGACCTCGACGTCGCGAAGCCCCTCGCCAACGGCGCGGTGCACAGCCGCTACACGGTCCGCAACCAAGCTTGATCGGCGCGGACGGAACCAACCGCCGCGCAAGCGCGTCCTCCCTCAGCCATGGACAAGGATTGCGAGCCTGAATCGATCCACGACGTGCTCGACTGCGTCGAGGACGCCGGCAACGGCGCCAAGCGCGTGTCGGTGGCGGACATCGTCGAGCGCATCGGCGACGGCGCGTTTCCGCCGCTGATGCTGGTTCCCGCGCTGGCCATCATCTCTCCCATCAGCGCCGTCTTCGGCGTGGCGACGGCGTGCGGCCTGCTCATCGCCACCATCGCCTTCCAGATGACGATCGGCCGCGAGCGGCTGTGGCTGCCCGCCTTCGTGCTGCGCCTCACCTTCTCCGGCCGCCGGATCGACCGTGTGGTCGGATGGTTCGACAGGCCGGCGCGCTTTCTGGACAGGCTGACGGGCCGCCGCCTGACCGCACTGGTCGATCCGCCGCTGACGCGGCTGTGGGCGGGCCTGTGCCTCGCGCTGGCGCTGGTCATCCCGCTCTTCGAACTGGTGCCGATGTCGGCGACGATCATCGCCTCGGCGATCGCGCTCTTCGCCCTCGGCATGCTCGCGCGCGACGGCGTGCTCGCCCTTCTCGGCCTCGCGGTGCTGGCGGGCGCGTTCTGGCTGCTGTGGAGCCTCGCGACGTGACGTGCGGGGTTGACGATGGCCGCCCCTTTCGCCCATAGCCCTGCACAACTTCCCTTTACCTGACAGGACCAGATCATGGGCTTCAAATGCGGCATCGTCGGGCTGCCCAATGTCGGCAAGTCGACGCTGTTCAACGCGCTGACCAAGACGGCAGCGGCGCAGGCGGCGAACTATCCCTTCTGCACCATCGAGCCGAACACCGGCGAGGTCGCCGTGCCCGACAGCCGCATGAACCGCATCGCGGCCATCGCCGGCTCGAAGGAGATCATCCCGACCCGCATCTCCTTCGTCGACATCGCCGGCCTGGTGCGCGGCGCCTCGAAGGGCGAAGGCCTCGGCAACCAGTTCCTCGCCAACATCCGCGAGGTGGACGCCATCGTCCACGTGCTGCGCTGCTTCGAGAACGACGACATCACCCATGTCGAGGGCCGCATCGACCCGGTGGCCGACGCCGAGACGGTCGAGACGGAGCTGATGCTGTCGGACCTCGAGAGCCTCGAGCGCCGCATCGTCCAGACCCGCAAGCGCGCCACCGGCAAGGACAAGGAATCGATGACCGTCCTGCCGGTGATGGAGCGGGCGCTCACGCTGCTGCAGGAAGGCAAGCCCGTGCGGCTGATGCTCGACGGCATCGCCGCCGAGGATCTGAGGATCCTGCAGGGTCTCAACCTCCTCACCTCCAAGCCGGTGCTCTACGTCTGCAACGTCGCCGAGGAGGAAGCGGCCGGCGGCAACGCCCACACGCGGGCGGTCGAGGCCATGGCCGCCGCGCAGGGCGCCGGCACGGTCGTCATCTCGGCGGCGATCGAGGCCGAGGTGGCCCAGCTTCCGGACGAGGAGGCCAGGGAGTATCTCGACGCGATGGGCCTGACGGAGCCCGGCCTCGACCGGCTGATCCGCGCCGGCTACGACCTCCTGAACCTCATCACCTATTTCACCGCCGGTCCCAAGGAAACGCGCGCCTGGACGATCGAGAAGGGCACCAAGGCCCCGCAGGCCGCCGGCGTCATCCACAGCGACTTCGAGCGCGGCTTCATCCGCGCCCAGACCATCGCCTTCAACGACTATGTCTCGCTCGGCGGCGAGACCGCGGCCAAGGAAGCCGGCAAGGCGCGCGACGAAGGCAAGGAATATGTCGTGCAGGACGGCGACGTGCTGCTGTTCCGCTTCAATACGTAAGACGCCCTGCCCGCTCCGCTGGCTCAAGCCTGCCCGCGAGAAGGGCGTTGCGCCGGCGGGCCGAACCCGGCACAATAGTTGTTCAAGCTTGAACAGGATTGCCGCATGACCGCGAAGAAATGGGCGTTCGAGGACTTCGTTCCCGGGATGACGGTGGATCTCGGCGAGAGGCACGTGACGGCCGAGGAGATCGTCGAGTTCGCCAGCGAGTTCGATCCCCAGCCGATGCATCTCGACGAGGAGGCGGGCAAGGCCAGCATCCTCGGCGGCCTCGCCG
>JAEZXF010000193.1 GCA_023419995.1 Pseudomonadota bacterium
CGCGCCGCGGCACCGTGCCGGGCGCGGGGGCTCTCTCCCTACTCTTCTACCTTGAACATCACGACCGACGGGTCGATGAATTCGTTCGTGTAGATTGTCGCCGGATCGAAGGGTTCGGCAATATCGAAATAGGTGCTGACCAGCTCGTAGTCGGCCGCGATCCGGTCGGGATCGAAGTAGCCGAGGCCCTTGGTGGTCGAGAACTCGTCCGACATCAGCCGGATGGTGACGTTCCAGTTGGCCTGCTCGCCCTCGACGACCAGCCCCGAGGCATACTGCGGCAGCACCTCGACGCACTCGACCGGGTTCTCGGCGCAGTAGAGATGCGCCCGCTGCAGCACCTTCACCGCGCGCTCGACCACGCCGGGGTTCTTCTCGAGGAAGGCGCCGTTGGCGAGGATCGAGTTGCCGTAGGGGTTCAGGCCCTTGTCCGACCAGGCGAACCAGTGCAGGTCTTCGCCGAAGGCCTTCTCCATCACGTGATGGTAGTTCGCGAAATAGGTGGTGCCGTTGATGGTGCCCGAGGCCATCGCGCTGACCTTGGCGTTGGGCGCGATGTTGACCCAGTCGATCGAGTCCGGGTCCATTCCGTTGACGCCGGCCAGCGCCGGCCACATCGCCCGCGCGGCGTCGCCCGGCGGGTTGCCGAACTTGTGGCCGGGGAAGTCCTCGAGGCCGCCGATGCCCGAGCTGGCCAGCCAGTAGAACTGGTACGGCGTCCGGGCGTAGACGTTCATCACCGCCTTGAGGTCGGCGCCGGCGCCCTTGGCCACCATCGCGGTGCCGAGGTCGGCGATGCCCATGTCGGCGGCGCCGGCGCCGACGCGCTGCGCCGCCACGCCCGAGCCCTGGCCCTGCTCGATCACGAAGTCGATCCCCGCCTCGTCGAACCAGCCGGCATGCTCGGCCCAGTAGACGGCCGCGTGCTCGCCGGCGGTCACCCAGTTCAGGATGAACGTGACCCGGTCCTGCGCGGCTGCCGGAAGCGTGCCGGCGCAAAGGGCGAGCGCCGAAACCCACAGAGTCCTTCTCATGGTATTTCCTCCCTGATACGCACCCTGCCTCCTGTCTGCGCGAGGGACCGGGTGCCCGCCCCCGCGCAGGGTGTTTCCCGCCGTGGTCAGAAAGCTCCCTGACGCTCCTCGTAATGGGTGGGCTTGTGGTGGCTGGGCATGCCGCGCTCCATCCAGTCGGCGACCCAGTCGATCATCACCGCCAGCGGGATGCTCGGGTAGCCGAACAGTCGCTGGGCGGCCAGCGTGTTGTTGTACCAGCCGTCGGGCCGCACCTCGCCCTCGAAGACCGGCTCCCTGCCGAAGCGGCGGCCGAACTCGCGGGCGGCAAGGACGACGCTCATGTGCTCGGGGCCGCCGACGTTGAGCGGGCTGGTCGGAACGGTGGTGTGAGCGAGCGCGCCGAGGATCTGGGCGTTGGCGTCGCCCTGCCAGATCACCGAGGCGAAGCCGGTGCCGAGCGGGATCGGCTTGCCGTCGCGCACCCAGCCGGCGATGTCGTGCAGCACGCCGTAGCGCAGATCGATGGCGTAGTTCAGCCGCGCCAGCCGGCCCGGCGTGTCGTGCCTGCGCGAGAAGAAGCCGAACATCCGCTCGCGCCCGGCGCAACTGGTGGCGTAGTCGCCGGTGGGGCCGGGCTCGACCTCCTCGCCGAAGCCGCCCTCGGCCAGCGGCGCGAAGGGATAGACGCACAGGGTCGAGAAGGCGACGATCCGCGAGCGGCGATAGCGCTCTGCCACCAGCGCCGGAACATGGGTGTTCATCGCCCAGGCGAAGGTCGGGTCGCCGTCGGTGCCGAACTTCTTGCCGGCCATGTAGACGACGTTGGCGGCATCCGGCAGCGCCTCGCCCGCGGTGCGGTCGAGGAGGTCGCAGGCGACGGTCTCGACGCCCCAGCCGTCCAGCCGTTCGCGGATCTCGGGGTCGGAGAACCGGGCGACGCCGATCACGCGCTTTTCCGGCGCGGCACGCTTGGCCATGCGGGCCAGCGTCGGGCCGACCTTTCCGGCGACGCCCAGCACCGCGATGTCGCCGTCGAGCGTCCGGAGCTTGTCGCCGAGCCATTGCGGCGGCCGCGACAGCAGCTCCTCCAGCGTTTCCTCGTTTTCGATGGTGGCCGGCAGTTCTCCGGCGGCGACGGCGTTGGTCATCGGCGCTTCCTCCTAGAATTAAGTAAACACTTAACTGGAGTGTGCGGCCGTCGTCAATCCAATTTTTAAGTGTCGTATTAATTTTTTTCCCGGTATTTCAGGTAGGAGAGGATGACCTCCAGCACGTGCGCCTCGCGCCGGGCCAGCGCCTCCTCGCTCGCCAGCTCCTGATGCAGCACGAACGCCATCGTGTAGCGGTTGGACAGGTGGAAATAGCTTTGCGCGTTGATGGTGAGGAAGAGCTGCACCGGGTCGACGCCGCTGCGGAACTTTCCCTCGGCGACGCCGTGGTCGAGCGTCGCGGCGATGAGGCCGAGCAGCGGCTCGTAGAGGTTGCGGATCTGCTCGGACTGCTGGATGTGGCAGGCCTTGTGCATGTTCTCGGAGTTCAGCAGCCCGATGATGTAGACGTTGTTGCTGAAGAACCGGAAGGTCGAGCGCACCAGCTCGATCATCGCCGCCTCGGGGTCGAGCGCGCGGATGTTGGTGTCGCCATGATGGCTGCGTATCTTCACATACGCCTCCTCCATGACGGCGATGAACAGCGCCTCCTTCTTGCCGTAGTAGTGGTAGACGAGGTTGATGTTCACCCCGGCCTCGCGCGCGATGGTCTCCACCCGCGCGCCGTCGAAGCCCTTTGCGGAGAACTCCCTCGTCGCCGCCTCGAGGATCACGCCGCGAAGGTCCCCGGTTTCCTTCGCCAGCCGTCCCCGCCCTCTTTTCCGTTCCGCCATCACACTGCCGTCGATCGGTTCAACTGATTTTAAGTATCGT
>JAEZXF010000194.1 GCA_023419995.1 Pseudomonadota bacterium
TCGCTGCACCATCGTCACCGACAGGGCAGGGGACGGCACCAACCTCCGCCTCTCCCGCCTCGGCGACCGCCTGCCTGCTCTCTACGGCCCGGACAGCGCCCGCCGCCACGCGGCGGCCGCTCGGTCGCTCGGGCTCGCCGTGCGGATCGTCCGCTGCGCCAGCCTTTCGGCCGATTGCGACACGCCGGACGACCTGCGGCGTCTGTCCCTCCCGATCCCGCCCCTTGCCACCCCGTTCATGCCCGAGGCGCGCCATGACCATCCTGTTCCGCGAGAAGCACTCTTCGGCTGAGCCGACGCATCCCCTTGCCCCCGGCCTGCCCGTCGCGACGGACGGGCTCCTGCGGGAGGCGCGCGCGATACGCGACCGGCGCTACGGCAACCGCATCAGCTATTCGCGCAAGGTCTTCATCCCGCTCACGCAACTGTGCCGGGACGTCTGCCACTACTGCACGTTCGCCAAGGCGCCGCGCGGCGTGCCTTCCCCCTTCATGGCCATCGGGCAGGTGCTCGACGTCGCCCGCGCCGGGACCCGGGCGGGCTGCAGGGAGGCGCTGTTCACGCTGGGCGAGAAGCCGGAGCTGCGCTATCGCGCCGCTGCCGACTGGCTGGCACAGCGGGGATACGCGACGACGATCGACTATGTCGCGGCCGCGGCGTCGGCCGTCCTGGCCGAGACGGGCCTGCTCCCGCATATCAATGCCGGCAACCTGACCGACGAGGACATCGTCCGGCTCCGCCCGGTCGCGGCCTCGATGGGGATCATGCTGGAAAGCGCGTCGGAGCGCCTGATGCAGCGCGGGCTGCCGCATCACGGGTCGCCGGACAAGCACCCGCGCGAGCGCCTCGCCACGCTGGAGCGTTTCGGCCGCCACGCCGTGCCGACCACGACCGGGATCCTGATCGGCATCGGCGAGACGGAGGCGGAGAGGATCGAGGCGCTGGAGCTTCTGGCCGACCTCCACCGCCGTTATGGCCATATCCAGGAAGTGATCGTTCAGAACTTCCGTGCCAAGCCCGGCACGCGCATGGCCGGCCACGCCGAGCCCGACATCGGCGAGATCGCGCGCGCCACCGCGCTGGCCCGCATGATCCTGCCCGAGGACGTCAACCTCCAGGTGCCGCCCAACCTGAACCCGGAGAGTATCGCGGCCATCCTCGATGCCGGCATCAACGACTGGGGCGGCATCTCGCCGGTCACGGTCGACCACGTGAACCCGGAAGCGCCGTGGCCGCATATCGGCCAGCTTTCCGGCCAGATGGCCGCGCTCGGCTTCTCGCTCGTCGAGCGCATGACGGTCCATCCCGGCCATGCGCTGGACCCGGAGCGGTGGATCGACCCCGGCCTGCGGCCCGCCGTCCTCAGGGCGAGCGACGCGGAAGGCCTCGCCCGCGAGGACGAATGGCGGGCCGGCTCCGTCACCACCCCACCGGCCGCGCTCGTCGCGCGCCGGGCCGAGCGCGCCGAGACCCCGAGCGCGTCGCGGCCCGTCGCGGGCATCCTCGAACGGGCGCTCTCGGGCAGGGCGCCCGACGTCGGCGAGATCGAGCAGCTCTTTCGCGCGCGCGGCGACGATTTCATCGCGGTGTGCCGCGTGGCGGACACGCTCCGCCGCCAGGCGGTCGGCGACACCGTCTCCTATGTCGTCACGCGCAACATCAACTACACCAACGTCTGCACCTATCGCTGCTCGTTCTGCGCCTTCTCCAAGGGGCGGACGAGCGAGCACCTGCGCGGCAAGCCCTACGTCGTCGGCCTCGACGAGGTGGCGCGCAGGACGCGCGAGGCATGGAACCGCGGCGCGACGGAAGTCTGCATGCAGGGCGGCATCCATCCCGACTATACGGGCGAGACCTATCTCTCGCTCCTGCGGGCGGCCAAGGAGGCATGCCCGGATATCCACGTCCACGCCTTCTCGCCGCTCGAGGTCTGGCAGGGCGCGCGCACGCTCGGCCTGTCGCTCGGGGCCTATCTGCGGCTGCTGAAGGAGGCGGGGCTCGGCAGCCTGCCGGGGACGGCGGCGGAGATCCTCGACGACGAGGTGCGCGCCGTTCTGTGCCCCGACAAGCTGAACACGGCCCAGTGGCTGGAGGTGGTCGAGACCGCCCACGAGGTCGGCCTGCCGACCACGGCCACGATCATGTTCGGCCATGTCGAGAAGCCCGTCCACTGGGCGCGCCATCTCGAGCATGTTCGCGCGGTGCAGAGCCGCACCGGCGGCTTCACCGAGTTCGTGCCTCTGCCGTTCGTGGCCGAGGAGGCGCCGCTCTACCTCAAGGGGCAGGCGCGGCCGGGGCCGACCTTTCGCGAGGCGGTGCTGATGCATTCCGTCGCGCGTATCGCGCTCTACGGATCGGTTTCCAACATCCAGGCGTCGTGGGTGAAGCTCGGCCCGCAGGGGCTGGCCGTGTGCCTGCAGGCGGGCGTGAACGACCTTGGCGGGACGCTGATGAACGAATCGATCACCCGCGCGGCCGGCGCCCGGCACGGCCAGGAAGCCACACCGCAGACGATCGAAGGCTGGATCGAAGCCGCCGGCCGCACCGCCCGGCTGCGGACCACGCTCTACGCCGATGCGGGCGCGGACCGGCGGGCGGCGGCCCTGTCGGCCGGGGAGATCCTGCCGGTGGTCCAGCAAGGCTATACCCGTGGGGCGCGGCAGGCGTGACGCTGCCGGGAACACGTTGGAGTTTCGGAGGCTTTCCCGTCTCGTGCTGCCGCATGAAAGTGGCTGTGAGCCAGGAGAGATTCACCGTAGTTTAATAAAGTGCAATTAATCTTTATTATCAATGATATAAATAGAAATATTAAAGTTATGAACAAGCATGATTGATGACTCGCCTTAGTACGGTAGCCCTTCGGAACTGCGCCTGACCACGCCTCGCAGGACCGTTCGATCCGCGACAAGGCTGCCCGAACAAAGTCAGTCTTCCGTGCCGCCTGTCGCGCCTTCCGGCACCCTGGCCTTGATCTTCCAGTCGCCCTTCGCCGTGTCCGGCAGCAGTATCCAGGTTTTCTCGCCGATCGCGGTGCCTCGTGCCGTCGTGTAGGCCGCGATCGTCAGGACGATCCGGGAGTCTTCCCGCCTGTGCCGGCAGGTGACGACCACGCCGTCGGTGAACTCGACCAGGTTCTCGTCCTCGACGTCCGCCTCGGCGATCTTCACCCGGCATCCGGGATAGGCGTGGGTGTGGGCAAGCTGAAAGCGCATGTCTCGACCCTCCGGTTGTCGATGGGTTCCGGCCGCCAGCCTATCATGGCCGGTCCAAACCGGGACAGGGGCCGAAGCATGGAGGGACAGCGGTTGCGGAGGAGGGGCGGAAGACGGCAGGCAATGCCGACGCTGCGGCTCTTCGCGGCCAAGCCGGACAATCGCCTCGAATAGTCTAAACTCACGTCCGGGTTATGACACAGGCCGGGTGAAGCCCCTGCCACCGCGCCTGTCGACCGCGCCTTAGGGGCGCGCACGAGAAGGTTTTGAGGAATGAGCAAGCGCGTTCTTCATGTCGTCAGCAACGTCGCCCACTATGCCGACCCGTCGGAGCCGACCGGCCTGTGGCTGTCGGAGCTGACGCATGCATGGGACGTCTTCGCCGAGACGGGGTTCGAGCAGCGCATCGTGAGCCCGAAAGGCGGCCTGTCGCCGCTCGAGCCGCGCGCCCTCAGATGGCCGCTTCTCGACGCCTCGGCGAGGGCGTGGCTCGCCGACGAGGCGCGCATGGCGCTGCTCGCCTCGACCGTGCGGCCCGACGAGATCGATCCGGCGGACTACGACGCGATCTATTTCACCGGCGGCCATGCGGTGATGTGGGATTTCCCCGACGATGAAGGGCTCCAGAGGATCACGCACGCCATCTGGGAGGGCGGCGGCATCGTCTCATCGGTCTGCCACGGCTATTGCGGCCTGCTGAACACGATGCTGCCGGACGGCAGGCTGCTGGTCGCCGGCAGGCGCGTCACCGGCTTCTCCTGGCGGGAGGAAGTGCTGGCGGGCGTCGCCGGGAAGATGCCCTATAACGCCGAGGAGGCGATGAAGCGGCGCGGGGCGCTCTACGAGAAGGCCTTCCTGCCGTTCGTCTCCCATGTCGTGGTCGACGGCCGTCTGGTGACCGGCCAGAACCCATGGTCCGCAAAGGCGACGGCCCGGAAGGTGGCGGCCCTTCTTTGACGCTGTCATCGCGCGGTTGGCTCTGAGCAGCCGGCCCATCGGCTTGGTGCTCCTCTCCGCCCAACGAGGTGCGAAAATCACGCTACGCAGCCTAACCGGCCCAGCCGGTTGCGAACGGACAGGGCCGCCCTGACCCTCCATGCCATCCCGACAGGGCTCGGAACCACCGGCTCAAGCCGGTGGAAAGCGGGCTGCTCCGGAAGCTCGCGAAGCCCCGACGATAAAACTTAGCGAATTGGCGAAGTTTTCCCTTGCATCGCTCGCAGATCGGGCGATAGTTAGCATTATGACTAAGCATGATCCCGATCTGTCGCTGCTCTTCCACGCGCTCGCCGATCCGACCCGCCGATCGATCCTGACCCGGCTCGCCGAACGGCCCGCGCGGGTGACGGATCTGGCCGGCCCCACGGGGCTGCGCCTGCCCACGGTGATGCGGCATCTTTCCGTGCTGGAGGAGGCGGGGCTGATCGCAACGTCCAAGGACGGGCGGGTGCGCACCTGCGCCATCGTGCCCGAGGCGATGGAGCCGGTGCGGACATGGCTCGATGAGCAGCGGGCCATCTGGGAAGCCCGGCTCGACCGGCTGGATGCCTTTGTGATGAACGTGATGAAGGAACGCGCGGAATGACACCGAACCGCAATCCGAACGGCACGACCCGCGCAAAATCCGACGGCGGGGGAGACCGTTTTGCGACGCTGACTTTCGAGCGGGACGTGGCCGCGCCGCTGCCGGTCCTGTGGCAGGTCTGGACGGCCCCGGCCGCGCGCGCCGTCTGGGCGACGCCGGCGCCCTCCGTGACCGTGGAATTTCTGGAGGCCGACACAAGGGTGGGCGGGCGCGAGGTCTCGCTCTGCAAGGTCGAAGGCGAGCCGGACATCCGCTGCGAGAGCGGCTGGCTGGAACTGCGGCCGGCGGTGCGCAGCGTCAACTACGAGGTGGTCTCGTCCGGTGGCGCGACGCAGTCTGCTGCGCTGGTGACGGCCGATTTCTCCGGCGCGGGAGACCACAGCAGGCTGGTCGTCACCGTGCAGCTTTCCTCGCTCGCCGGCGACATGGAGGCGGGCTACCGGCAGGGCTTCGGCGCGGGGCTGGACAATCTCGCCGGCGCGGCGGCGCGGACCATGGTGCTGCAACGGGTCATCCGTGCGCCGCGCGCCGCGGTCTGGGGCGCGTGGATGAACGCCGAGACGCTGCCGCAGTGGTGGGGCCCCGACGGGTTCTCCTGCCGCACGAGGCGGATCGACCTGCGGAGCGGCGGCGAATGGGTCTTCGACATGATCGCGCCGGACGGCACGGTGTTCCCGAACCATCATCTCTATAACGAGGTCCGGCCCCAGGAGAGGATCGGCTATGCGCTGCTCTGGGGCGAGAACGGGCCGAAGCATGCCGATGCCTGGGCCTCGTTCGAGGATCAGGACGGGGCGACGAAGGTGACGCTGGGCATGGTGTTCAGTACTGCGGCCGAGTTCCAGGAGGCGAAGGGCTTCGGTGCCGTGGAACTGGGCCTGCAGACCCTGGGCAAGCTCGAGCGCTTCGTCTCGTCTCGCTGACGGGCTGCGGTTTCCCGCCGGTTCGGCAGGAGTCGCGTTGCCGCGGCCATTCGCGGTTCGTGAATGGCCGTTTCCGCATCTTGTGCTGCCGGCGCAGTCAACCGGATCGAGGCTGCAAGCCTCCGCTATCGCGCGGCGTCGGTCTGCATCGGGCCGAGCTCGCTATGCCGGCTCTGCGCCGATCTTCGCGGGGTGGCGCTCTCCGTTTGCGGCCAGATCCTGTGTCCCGAGCAACATGCGGGACAGCATCCGCCTCGCATTGTCGGCGCAGCTCAGATCATCCGGCTTTCCTTCGATCTCCCCGAGCACGGCCTGCAACTGCGCCCTGCTGCGCGCTAGCCGGTCCTGCAGCGCTTCGATATCGGCCAGCTTGCGGCGCAGGGCTGCGACCAGAGCGGCATGGTCCCATTTCTCCCGACCAGCCGGAAGCAGCGCCCGGATCTCGTCCAGGCTGAAGCCGGCCTGCCGGGCCGTGTCGATCAGTTCCAGCACGAGCTGCGCGTCTTTGGGATAGTGGCGATAGCCGTTGGGCAACCTTTCGACCATCGGCAGCAGGCCGAGGCTTTCGTAGAACCGGATGCGCGACGCCGTCAGCCCCGTCCGCCGGGCCAGTTCACCGATCTTCATGCATTTGTCCCGAAACGCCTTGACCTTCAACTTGGCTTAAAGGTTAGACAGGGACCGATCAAGGGTTCCGCAAGCCGACGGAGCAGGGAAGATGCAGACGATTCTGGGCGCCTCCGGGCAGATCGGGCAGGAGCTGGCCCTGTCCCTCAGGCGCGATTTCACCGACGGCATCCGGCTGGTGAGCCGCAACCCCCGCAAGGTGAACCAGACCGATCAACTCCACCGCGCCGACCTGCTCGACGCGACGGAAACCATGCGGGCCGTGGAAGGCTCGGCCATCGTCTACCTGACGGCCGGCCTGCCGATGGACACGCGGCTCTGGGTCGAGCAGTGGCCCGTCATCATGCGCAATGTCATCGACGCCTGCGCGGCACAGGGCGCCCGGCTGGTTTTCTTCGACAACACCTACATGTATCCCCAGACAGCCGAGCCGCAGACCGAAAGCATGCGGTTCCAGCCGAACGGCGCAAAGGGACGCGTGCGCGCCGCCATCACAAATGACCTGACGGTCGCCATGCAGCAGAAGCGCCTCTCGGCCATGATTTGCCGGGCTCCGGAATTCTACGGGCCCGGCAAGACGCAGAGCATCACCAACAGCGCCATCCTCGAGCCGTTGCTCGCGGGCAAGCGCGCTCGCGTGTTCCTGCGGGACGATACTCTGCGCAGCCTCATCTTCACTCCCGATGCCAGCCGCGCCATGGCGCTTCTCGGCAATACGCCCGATGCCTGGGACCAGACCTGGCATCTGCCCTGCGACGACGAGCGCCTGACGTACAGCCAGCTTGTCTCGCTGGCGGCTGAAATCTTCGGCACGCAGGCGCGCTATACGGTGCTCCGGAAGTGGCAGCTCCGACTGGCGGGGCTGTTCAACAGGACGGTGAAGGACGCCGCGGAACTGCTGCCGCGCTATGCTGCCGACAACATTTTCGTTTCCGACAAGTTCAAAACCCGGTTTCCGGATTTCCGGGTAACGCGCTTTTCCGAAGGACTGGCCGCGCTGAGGAGCGAGGCAGGCTGACCGACGTCCATCTGCCCTTTGCGCGAGCTCTTAGGCGTCGCGGCGATCGTCCGCCTCCGGCTTCCGGGCGGTACCGGGCTGTCGCGCAGGATCGGCAGCTTTCGAGGCTCCGCGGTGGTAATACAGTAGGGTGAAGAGCGGGCTAGCGGCTTAGGTGTGGACATAAGTCAAGCGGGCGCATGACGATCGCAATCTGGCTGGGTGACGGATGGGATGCGCCGAAGCGAAGAACCGGTTTATAGTGGCGCATGGAGACGGTGCAGCTTGACACGAAGGAGCAGGGAGGATGGGGGTTCGGCACCGATTGAATGTCGTGCTGCGGCTAGCCGCGCTGTCTTGCTGCCTCCCGGCAGTGGCCTCGGCCGTAGAGAACCCTGGATGGCACGGCCAGAAGGGCGGGCATGGCGCATCCCTGTTCTACGGCATCCCGCAGACGGACCATGCGCCGCTCTCCTTCTCCTGCACGCAGGGCAGCGACGAGCTCGCCTTCGCCTTCGTATTTACGCCGGTCAATGCGGTTGACGACGTTAAGGTCGAGGTTCTTCTTGAGGCTGGCGACATCTCGGTGCCGATCGCCACCACCGGGGCGCGGATCGAGATGGATGACAGCTTCGTCCTCGAAGGCCGCACGGTGCTCGATGCCCGTCTCACCGATCTCATCACCTCTCGCGGCACGCTCAGCGTCTTTGTCGAGGATGGGGCCGAGGAATATCCGCTCGACGGCGCGCGGGAAGCGGCGACGGCGCTGATCGAAACCTGCGCCGGCAAGGCCTCCAGCGCACAGTTGCCCGAGATTGCGCAGTGCGATCTTGCCGCCTGGGTCATGAAGGGCGCACCGGCCGGTCTGCCTGTCCGCTTGGGGCCAGGGCCGGACTATGCGACAGTGGCGACCATACCCCGGCCCTATACCGATGGAGAGGAAATCTATTTCCCCCAGGTGACGATCACCGGCTCTCGTAACGGATGGTTCCGGATTTCCGAGGTCATCACCGAGCTTCATGGCGGCTGGCCCACGGACCCGATCACCACCTTCTCCGGTGAAGGATGGCTGCCCGGCAATATGCTCCGGTTGTGGGTGGAGTCGGGACGCCTGTGGTCCGGGCCGTCGGATGATGCCCCAATCGCTGCCACCTTCGATCCCGACGAGCTCAAGATCGAGGCCTTGCACGCCTGCACTGGTTTCTGGATCGAGGTCGAGGGACGCTATCTCGATCAGAGACCACGCGGCTGGACCACCGATGTCTGCGCGAGCCAGGTGACGACATGCCCGTGAGCGGAGCCGCTACGACCGTCGCTCTGTTGCGCGTCGCGCTGTTCGGATTGGCAATCGTCTCGATGCCCGTCGAGCGCGCGTTCGCCGAGCCGGTCTTGCGTCCCGATCTCACGGATCGCGTCGGCGGCCGGGAGGACGTGACCTTTGCCGACCTTGTCCGGCTCGTCGTGCCCGGGACCGCCGGCAACGAGACGATCGACGTGAGGGAGATCGGAAGCGAGGCCGTCGAGGATCTGGAACCGGAGTCGATGGCGGCGCTGCGGCTTGCGGCCGTGCCGGTGCGCTCGGGTGGAAATGACCGGATGGCCCTGCTGCTGAATTTCGGCCGCGGCAGGGATGTGGTCGGACTGGCCATTCTCGCCCTCTTCGATGTGGCGGGCGAGCCGAGGCTTCTCGACGCCGCGAATGTCGCCAGCGGCGACGACACATATTTCCTCGATCCCGCCCGGCTGGCGGTCGGGAGCGGCGACGATCTGCTGGCGATCGGCAGCACGCATGCCAACTCCGGCCAGAGCTATACGACGGTGCCGCTGGTTCTCCTGCGCAACGACCGGCTCGAACTGGTCGATATGATCTCCGCGTTTGACGAAAGGCTCTGCGCCTACGAGCGGACGCAGCGGCTCGATATCCGGCAGGGCGCGCGAGAGCCCTTCTCGGACGTCGTGGCAACCGTGACCGAAGTGACGACGCTCTCGGGGCACGACTGCGGCGAAGCACCCGTTCCAGAACCCGGGACCCGCACAACTACCGTGACCTATAGCTGGGACATCGGCGAGCAGCACTATATTCCCGACTCCGACGCTTTTGAAGTCCTGGCGACTGAGAACGAGGAGCGGTTTTGACGGCAATTGGGCAGAAGCGGAAATTGCTAGCGGCGCTATTCACTTCTTCTCGATGGCCGTTTCAGAGATTTGCGCCAGTGTCGTTGCCGCGTAGGCTTTTTCCAGTTCAGCTTCCGCGAGCCTATAAGCATGATCGATAACGGCGTTCGAAGCGCGCTCGACTGGACAATTGGGATGGTCTCGCGACAGGGGGGCGGGTAGCATTTGCCCTTCGATCAACGCGCGCTGCACATCCAGGACCGTGATCCAAGCGAGCGGGCGGGTTAGCTTCCATCCGCCCCCACGTCCTCCTTCCGACTCGACGATGCCGTGGTTGCGCAAGGCCCCAAGAGTGCGGCGGACGACAACCGGATTCGTGTTTAGCATTTGCGCAATCTGCTCAGATGTTTCTCGGCCTCCGAGCAGCCCCATGTGAACGAGCACGTGCAGCATCCTGGCAAGACGACCATCGCTCTTCATCGCCAACCTTTCTGCAACAAATTTTGTTACGGTATCTTGACCATCGGCACGATTGCGTAACATATACAGTTACAAAAAGAGAGGCAAATCGTATGCTTCGTCGAACCTTTATGGCCGCGACAGCGCAACTCGTTGTCTACTGTTCCGCCAGACAGGCATTCAGTCAGGACGCTCCCATGAAAGACACCGTCATTTCGACCGCCACGATCCGTATGGGCATCATTGAGGCTGGGCAAGGTCCGATCATCTTGCTCTGCCACGGCTTTCCCGAAACCAAATATGCTTGGCGTCACCAGATCGAGGCGCTCGCGCGCGCAGGCTACCGCGCCGTTGCGACGGACATGAGAGGATACGGAAAGACGGAATCTCCGGAACGCCCGGACCAATACACCGCTTTCCATGCAGTAGGCGACCTTGTCGCGCTTCTGGATGCTCTTGGCGAGCGGCAAGCGGTCGTGGTCGGCCACGACTGGGGTGCGACAATTGCGTGGCAGGCCGCCCTCATGCGACCCGACAGGTTCCGTGCCGTTGTCGCCTTGAGCGTGCCGATGATGGGCCAGCCGCCTGTGCCTCCTTCACGGATATTCCCTCAGGATGACAGAAACCTATTCTACACCCTGTACTTCCAAGACCCCAATGGAGCCGAGGCCGAGTTCGGGCGGGATGTCGCCCTGACGTTGCGGAAGTTGATCTTCGCGGCCAGCGGCGAAGCCGGCTTCCGTTTGCCCGGTGACAGCACCCCCAATCCGTTTGGCATGGTCTCACGCTCCACGGGTCTATTGAAAAACCTGCCGGAGCCCGCTGCGCTGCCGGACTGGTTGCCCGCCCTCGATTTCGATCGCTTGGTCCAGGACTTCGAAGCATCAGGCTTCCGAGGTGGCTTGAACTACTACCGCAACCTCGATCGGAACTGGGAATTGCAGCATGCAGTCGCTGGCCTGCCGATCACAATTCCAGCGCTGTTCATGATTGGCGAAAGGGACACTGGTCTCAGCATTCCGGGGATGAACCAGATTATCGCCGAGATGCCGACGCTCGTTCCCGATCTACGAGGATCACATGTCATCCCCGAAGCCGGCCATTGGCATCAGCAAGAGCGGCCAAACGAAGTCTCGGGGGCGATCCTGAGGTTTTTGGAAGGTAATGCCTAACTGAACTGGACCGGATTGAACTCGATCTTCTCGACGTTTGTGGACTTCAAGAGCTTGATGATCAATGGCTTTAGGTCCTCGTTGCGATGGTTGAAGC
>JAEZXF010000221.1 GCA_023419995.1 Pseudomonadota bacterium
CGCCGAGCCCGGGCTAGTTCAGTTAGAACTGCGCGGTGCGGCGGGCCGACTCGGCGACGATGTCCGAAGCCTGGCGCTTCGTGCCGACGAACAGCACGCGGCCGCCACGGGCGACCGTGTCCGACACCTGCTTGAGCGCCTGGTGCAGCAGCGGAACCGTCTGCGACAGGTCGATGACGTGGATGTTGTTGCGGGCGCCGAAGATGTAGGGCGCCATCTTCGGGTTCCAGCGGTGGGTCTGGTGGCCGAAGTGAACACCAGCTTCGAGAAGCTGGCGCATGCTGAAATCAGGCAGAGCCATTCGTTTCTTCCTTTCCGGTTTGCCTCCACGGGCCATCGACGGATCGGGCGAGAAGCCCTGCCGCCACCGGAGGTCCCGTCCGGATTTCTCCCGGACGCATACCCATAAGCCCGTGTGTGGAATGAGCGCGCATATAGAGGGTATGGCCGCAAAACGCAACCATGCACGCCGCGCGGCGGAAAGGCGCCTAGCGCGTGCAGCTTTCCGGCGTCTCGAACAGGTCGAGGTCGACTAGCGTGCCGCTCAGCGAGAAATCGCCGTAGTCCATGAGGAGATCGCGCGTCACCCCGTTCTCGTAGAGCTTGAAGCTGATGCGGTAGCTCGGCAGCTCCTCGCCGTCGGCCTCGGCCTCGTCGAGGTCGAAATAGGCGATGTCGACGGGCCTGAACCGGGCCTGGGCCAGCGCGGCCATGGCCTTCAGCTCGGGATCGCCCGAGCCGGCGCTGGCCTCCTTGCCGATGACGACGGTGGTGGTCATCACCTTGTCGGCCGCCTCGGAACCGTCGAACAGCGTGGTCTCGTAGAAGGTCTCGCCCTTCCGCGCCCTGGCGAGCAGGTCCTTGAGATGATGGGTGGGGAACTGCGTCGCCTCGAGCCGGACCTCCTTCGCCTCCGGCTTGTCGAGGGAAACGACGGTCCCCTCCTCGCCGGCGCGGGCGACGCCCTTCAGCTCGCTGTTCAGCTCCTTGTCGACGAAGGAGCGGGTCACGAAGCTGAAGCTCCTGCCCTCGGCGTCCTCGTAGGAGCTGGTCTGCTGGTCGGTGAGGCGCGAGGCCTCGTCGGTGTCGATGCGGGTCACGAAGCGGAAGGTGACGGTGTAGCCGTCGCAGGCGGAGCCCGCGAACTCGTAGACCATGCGGCCGGACAGTCCGGTGATGCCCGAGCGGTCGGAGGCGTTGTCGAGCGCCAGGTCGTAGACGGCGCGATGCGGCACCAGCGCCCCTGCCCCCGCCTCGGCGGACGTGGCCGCATAGGGCGAGGCGAGTGCGAGGAAAAAGGACAGGCTGGCAGGCAGCGCAAGGCGCATCGGCATCGATCTCCGGGCGGCAATGCCGCAATCTCTATTCACCACAGGGAGCATTCGTGGCAGAAGCGTGGCATATCCGCGCGGCCTGTTTCCCCCCCGCGCATCAGCATAAGGAATAGAACATGGGCGATACAATCCAAAAACGCCTCGCCGCGCTCGGCGTCACGCTTCCCGCCGCCGCCGCGCCGGCCGCGAACTACGTGCCGTTCGCGCAGTCGGGCAACATCCTCTTCGTCTCGGGACAGCTTCCCTTCTCGGACGGCAAGCTGGCGGCGACCGGCCTGCTCGGCCGCGACCTCGACACCGTCGCCGGCAAGGAGATGGCGCGGCACTGCGCCATCAACATCCTCGCCCAGCTCCAGGCCGCGACCGGTGACCTCGAGCGGGTGGCCCGGCTGGTCAAGATCTCCATCTTCGTCGCCTCCACCCCCGACTTCACCGAGCAGCATCTGGTGGGCAACGGCGCATCCGACTTCCTGGCCGAGGTGCTCGGCGAACGGGGCCGGCACGCCCGCGCAGCCGTGGGCGTGGCCGTGCTGCCGCTCAACGCGCCGGTCGAGATCGAAGCCATCGCCGAGATCGCCTAGGCCATGGCCGACGTTTCCTGGCTCGCCCGGCGCCCGATCGCGCATCGCGGCTATCACGACCTGAACCGCGTCCGCTGGGAAAACACGCTGTCGGCCTTCGACGCCGCGATCGAGCGCGACTACGCCATCGAATGCGACGTGCATCTGTCGGCCGACGGCGTGCCGGTGGTGTTCCACGATTCGGTGCTGAACCGGCTCGCGGGACGCGACGGCTTCGTCCACGACCTGACGGCGGCCGAGCTGACGCAGTTGAGGGTCGGCGGCACCGACGACCACGTCCCGACGCTGGCCGAGATGCTGGCGCGGGTGCGCGGCCGCGTGCCGCTCGTCATCGAGCTCAAGGGCGCGGAAGGCAAGGACGCCCAAGGCAAGGACGAGGGACTGGTGGCCGCCGTCGCGCGGACGCTGGAAGGCTACCGGGGCGAGGCCGCGATCATGTCGTTCGACCATTGGCTGGTGCGCCGCTTCGCCGAGGACGCGCCGGGCATCCCCGCCGGCCTGACGGCGGAGAAGCGCACGGTCGCCGCGCTCGAGGCCCATTTCTCGATGCTGGCGCACCCGATCTCCTTCGTCTCGTTCAGCGTCGCCGACCTGCCGAACCCGTTCGTCTCGTTCGTGCGCGAGAAGCTGGCGATGCCGGTCATCACCTGGACGGTGCGCAACGAGGAAGCCAGGGCGGCGACCTTCGCCCATGCGGACCAGATGACCTTCGAAGGTTTCGAGGCCTGAACGGCTTGCGCGGCGCCGGCGGCGACATATCTGGAGAGCCATGAGCGAAGGGCGCCACGATCCGGCCGGGGCAAGCGAGGGCGGCTTCGTCCTTCGCGTCGTCCAGGGCATGGCGGCCTTCTCCCGCGACGAGTGGAACGCGCTCGAAGGCACCTCGCGCATCGATCCGACGCGTTCCCGGCCGGAATCGGCCGCCTCGCGAACCGATTCCGGCACGGCGTACAACCCCTTCGTTTCCCACGACTTTCTCTCCATCCTCGAGGAGAGCGGCTGTGCCACGCCGCAGACCGGCTGGCAGCCGGTGCACCTGCGGCTGGAGACGGCCGACGGCGCGCTGATCGGGGCGGCCTTCTGCTATCTGAAGGACCACAGCCAGGGCGAATACGTCTTCGACCATGGCTGGGCCGACGCGTTCGAGCGCGCCGGCGGGCGCTACTATCCCAAGCTGCAGGTGTCGGTACCGTTCACGCCGGCGACCGGCCCCCGCCTCCTGGTGCGGCGGGGAGCCGACGGCGCGGCCGTGCGGGCCGCGCTTGCGCAAGGGCTGGCGGCGTTGGCGGGCCGGCTGGAGGCCTCGTCGGTGCACGTCACCTTCGCCGCCGCGCCCGACGTCGCGGCACTGACGGATGCGGGCTTCCTGCACCGCACGGACACGCAGTTCCATTTCGTCAACGAGGGCTACGGCAGCTATGACGACTTCCTCTCGACGCTCGCCTCGCGCAAGCGCAAGGCGCTGAGGCGCGAGCGGCGCGAGGCGCTGTCGGCGGGCATCGAGATCGACCGGCTCACCGGCAGTGACCTGACCGAGGCCGCATGGGACGACTTCTTCGCCTTCTACATGGACACCGGCGGCCGCAAATGGGGCCGGCCCTATCTCAACCGCCGGTTCTTCTCCCTCATCGGCGAGCGCATGGCCGACGACGTGCTGCTGGTGATGGCGCGGCGCGGCGGGCGCCATGTCGCCGGCGCGATCAACTTCATCGGCTCGGACGCGCTCTACGGCCGCAACTGGGGCTGCGTCGAGGACCACCCCTTCCTGCATTTCGAGGTCTGCTACCATCAGGCCATCGATTTCGCGATCGAGCGCGGGCTGAAGACCGTCGAGGCCGGCGCGCAGGGCGAGCACAAGCTGGCGCGCGGCTATCGCCCCGTCACCACGCATTCGGCCCACCACATCGCCCATCCCGGCCTGCGCAGGGCCGTCGCCGACTATCTCGCGCGGGAGCGGCGCGAGGTCGAGGCGGTCGGGCACTATCTGGAGGAGCACGCGCCGTTCAGAAAGACGGGCGGCGCGTAGCGGGCGGAGGCGAGCATCGATGGGCATCGGACATCGGTTGCGGCAGGGCCGCCTCGCTTGGCTCCTTCCCTACTATTCGCTATTGCGTAGCTACCACGTTCGTTTCGTCCGCCGTCATTTCCCGGAGCGCTTCATGACTGCCCGCACCTACGACACCGACAACATCTTCGCCCGGATCCTCCGCGGCGAGCTCCCGGCGCACAAGCTCTACGAGGACGACGACACCTTCGCCTTCATGGACATCATGCCGCGCGGCGACGGGCACTGCCTCGTCATCCCGAAGAAGCCGGCGCGCAACATCCTCGACGTCGACGCGCAAAGCCTCGCCGCCGTGATGGCAACGACGCAGAAGCTGGCGCGGGCGGTGGTCGCGGCGTTCTCGGCCGACGGCGTCACCGTGCAGCAGTTCAACGAGCAGGCCGGCGGGCAGGTCGTGTTCCACCTGCACTTCCACGTCATCCCGCGCTTCGAGGGCGTCGGCCTCAAGCCGCATTCCGGGAAGATGGAGGACCAGGCCGTGCTGGCCGCCAACGCCCAGAAGATCCGGGACGCGCTCGCCGCGTCCTGAGCGAGCCTATCCCGAAAAGCCGATGGCGTAGAGGCCGGCCAGCAGGGCGGCCTCGCCCGCCAGGATGCCGAGAAGGACGCTCTTCCTCAGCGCGAGATAGGCGGCAAAGCCGATGACGACCGAGGCGATGCGCATCCACAGCGGCGCCTCGGCCAGCGCGCCGGAAGGAAAGACGACGAGATTGCCGATGACGGCCGCGACCAGCGCCGTCGCCAGCGCGCGGACGGCGACCAGCGCCTCCGAATCCTCGGCCATCCGCCCGCCGAAATAGACGCCGAGGAAGCGGAAGCCGTCGGTCGCCAGCCACCCGCCGGCGAGGATGAAGAGATAGGGCCACCACCAGGCGTCGATCGCGGAGAAGGTCACGCCTCGCCCTCCCCCGCGTGCGGGCTTCGCCGCAGCAGCCGGTGGATGAGATAGGCGGCCCCGCCGCCGAGCACGCCGGCGGCGAGAAGGTCGAAGCCGGGCAGAAGCACGTGGAAGACCGGCCCCAGCACGAGGCCGAACACCATGGCGAAATGGCTGGCGGATTCACGCGCCGAACCCCACAGCGAGGTCAGGAAGTAGAGCGGCGTCAGCATCAGCAGGCCGGCCGACAGGGTCGGCGGCAGGCCGGCGGCGAGCGAATAGACCACGCCCACCACCACCATGTTGACGACGACCAGCGCGCTGCCGAGCCCGCAATACCAGGCGGTGCGCATCGGCCGCGGCACGGCGCGCATGTGCTCCATCGCCAGCACCCACGAGGTGACGGCGACGAAATGCGACAGGAAGTAGAGCACGACCGGCCGCGTCTTCTCCGTCCGCAGCTCGGGGACCAGCGACACCACCATCGGCGTCAGCCGCACCGACGACAGGGCGACGGCGAAGGCGGCGGCCGGAAGGCTGGCGCCGGTCATGATCGCGCCGAGGAGGACGACCTTGGCCGGCAGCGCCCAGACCATGCCGGTCATGAACACCGCCTGCGCCAGCGAGATCCCCGCCTCGCGCGCCAGCCCGGCGAAGCCGACGAAGGCGCTCATCAGGATCAGCAGCGGCACCGAAAACGAGGTGCGCACGCCACGCAGGAACCAGCGGCGGTAGTCGGATGCGGCGGCGCGCGTGTCGAGGGCGGGGTCGGCCATTGGCCAGCGCATAGCGCGACTGCCCTGTGGCGGCAAGCCAGCGGCAAGCCTCCCCGCCTAGAAAGACCATTGGGCGCGGCGGAGGAAAGGTCTCGTGCAGATCGGCAGTTTCCACACGGCTTCGGCAGCCGGCCCCGGCGCGGCGAAGCCGGCAAGCGATCTTGTCGCGCGGCGCGAGCAGGTCATCGACAGCCTGCGCGGCACGCGCGAGGACGACAAGGCGCTCGCCAAGGCGAGGCTGGAGCGCGCCAGGCAGTTTCTGGCGATGCTGGAACACTGGGGCTTTCCGCCGGACGTCATCGCCCGGCAGGCGGCGAAGCTCGGGGTCGAAACCAGATCCGCGCTGCAGCAATACCTGTCGGCGACGGACGCCACGGATGCAGGCGCGGTCTCCGCCAATGCCGCCCCGGAGGGCGAACCGCCGCCGTCCGCGACCGTCGATCCGGAGGAGCCGGCCGACGATGCCCTTCCCGCCGGCAACTTCGCCCGCAGGGCCTATCTGGAGGCGATGGACGGAAGCGGCGAAGCCGGCCGTTTCTCCGCCGAGGATCGCAAGACCATCGCCGAGTTCGAAGCCGTGCTGCGGGAGACAAGGGCTCTGCTGGAGAAGGCCGAACGGGAGAAGGACAGGATGGACGCCACGGCGGACGGCGAGGATGCCGGGCTCGCGCCGGTCCACCGGAATCTCGACCCCCGCGCCGGCTGAGGTGCGCCGACGGCGTCCAGCGCGGGACGCCGTCGGGCGATGTCGTTTGCCTACTTGCGCGGCAGCTGCGGCACGGAGCTGCGCTTCTGCGGCCCCTTGCCGTCCTTCGCCTTCGGCTCGGCCTTTTCCCTGGCCTTCGCCGCGGGCTTCTTCGCCGGCTTGCGCCGGACCGGCTCGGGCTCCGGCTCTTCCTTCTTCGGCTTCACCGGCACCTCGTCGGCGATGGCGTCGAGCTTGAGGACTTCCTCGCCCGTATCGCCCTTGCCGACGGAGACGCGCACCGTGCCGCCCTTCCTGAGCTTGCCGAACAGCACCTCGTCGGCCAGCGGCTTCTTGATGTGCTCCTGGATGACGCGGGCGAGCGGGCGGGCGCCCATGCGCTCGTCGTAACCCTTGTCGGCCAGCCAGGCGATCGCCTCGGGCGACAGCTCGAAGGTGACGCGGCGCTCGGCGAGTTGCGCCTCGAGCTGGAGCACGAACTTCTGCACCACCTGATGGATGACCGGGACGGGCAGCGAGCCGAACGGGATGATGGCGTCGAGACGGTTGCGGAACTCCGGCGTGAACAGCCGGTTGATCGCCTCCATGTCGTCGCCCTCGCGCTTCGACGAGCCGAAGCCGATGGCCGCCTTCGCCATGTCGGAGGCGCCCGCATTGGTCG
>JAEZXF010000233.1 GCA_023419995.1 Pseudomonadota bacterium
CTGCAGGAACGGGCGCTGCGGCTCGGCAGCGCCCGCGCCGCGGCGCCGTTCGATCTGGTGATCGGCGCGCCCGGCAGCGAGACCCAGCTCGTGCTGTCCTCCGTGTTCCTCCAGCCCGCGCCGCTGCCGCTCGTCGCGCCCGAGGTGCTGGGCCGACTGCGCGCCGACCCGCGCGTCGAGGCCGCCGTGCCGGTCGGCTTCGGCGACTTCATCGAGAGCCATCCCATCGTCGGCACGACGACGGACGCCATCGCGATGTTCGGCGGGCTTTCGGAAGGCACGGGCTTCGACCATCTCGGCGACGCAGTGGCCGGCGCGCACGTGGCGCGCGCGGTGGGCTCCACCTTCCGGCCGTTCCACGGCAATGCCGGCGACGCGGGCGAGGTCCACGCCCACATGGAGTACCGCATCACCGGCCGGCTGGCGCCGACCGGCACGCCATGGGACCGCGCCATCCTCGTGCCGATCCAGGCGGTGTGGGACGTCCATGCCGACCACCACGACGACGAGGCGGAAGAAGACGGGCATGCCCATGGCGAGGCAGAAGAGCACGACCGTGACCACGGGCACGACCATGGCGAGGCCGCGGCGCGGCCGGTCGACGAGACGAAGCTGGCGGGACACGACAATCCCGGCGTCCCGGCGATCGTCGTCAAGCCGAAGACGATCGCCGCCGCCTACAACCTGCGCGTGGAGTACCGGGCCAACGAGGGGACACTCGCGGTCTTCCCGGCCGAGGTGCTGACGCGGCTCTACGGCACGCTCGGCGATGCGCGGCAGGTGCTGTCGGCCGTCGCGGCGGGCGCGCAGGCGCTGGTGGCCGCCGCCATCCTGATGGTCGTCGCCGTCCACGTGCTGCAGCGCCGCCGCCAGATCGGCGCGCTCAGGGCCTTCGGCGCGCCGCGCGCCGTGGTGCTGGCGATCGTGTGGCTCGAGGCGTTCGTCGTGCTCCTCGCCGGCCTGCTCGCCGGCTTCGCCATCGGCTATGCCGGCGTCCGCGTGCTCTCGCGCCGCATCGGCGAGGCGAGCGGCATCGCGATGCCGGTCGAGTTCCAGCCGGCGGACGGCTGGATGCTGCTCGTCTTCCTCTGCGTCGCGGCGCTGGCCACCCTCTTGCCGGCGCTGATCGCCTACCGGCAGACGCCGGCGCAGGCGCTGCGGCTCTGAAGCGACCGTCAAGGGATTGTCGCAGTTCTGAAACGAGCGCGTCACATCGGCGGGCTACCGATGGCAGGCACCTTTCATCGCCTGTCGAGGGAAACCATCCGATGCTGAAACAGATCCTGCTGGCCGCCACCGCGCTGGCCGCCTTCCACCTCCCCGCCTCCGCCGAGGAAACCTTCAAGGCAAGGCTGGCCGGGCACGCCTTCCTGCCCGCCCTGACGCTGATCACGCCGCCCGCCGACGCCCCGCAGGACGCGTGGGTGTCGGGCAAGTTCACCGGCAAGGCGCGCAACCATCAGCCGATGTCCGTGCCCGGCGACGTCGGCGCGGCCTACGGCAGCCACCCGACCGGCCTGTCGCTGCCGTTCATCGGCCAGCCCGTGCAGGGCATGTCGGGCTTCGCCATGAACCGCGCGGAGGACGGCAGCATCTTCACGCTGACCGACAACGGGTTCGGCTCGAAGCTGAACAGCCCCGACGCGCTGCTGTTCTTCCACCGCATGAAGCCGGATTTCGAGACCGGCAGGGTCGAGCGCCTGGACTCCGTCTTCCTGCGCGATCCGGACCGCAAGGTTCCGTTCCGCATCGCCTATGAGGGAACCGGCAGCCGCTATCTCACCGGCGCCGATTTCGACCCCGAGAGCATCCAGTATCTCGACGGCGAGATCTGGATCGGCGACGAGTTCGGCCCCTACGTCATCCGGGCGACCGAGGACGGCCGCATCGTCGACGTCTACCCGACCCTGCTCGACGGCCAGGTGCTGACCGGCCCGGACACGCCGGGCACCGTGGTGCCGGCCGTCGCCGGCAAGAACTTCCGCGTCCAGCGCTCGGGCGGCTACGAAGGCATGGCGCTGCAGCCGGAAACCGGCCTGCTGTGGGCGATGCTGGAGAAGCCGATCCTCGGCGAGGACGGCCAGCCGGAGGGCGACTTCCTGCGCGTCATCACCTTCGACACCGGCAAGGCCGCGTGGACGGGCGACAGCTACAAGTTCCGCCTCTCCGAGGGCGCGACGGCGATCGGCGACTTCAACTTCATCGACGCCAGCCGGGCGCTGGTGATCGAGCGCGACAACGGCGAGGGCGACCCGAGCCTCGCCTGCGCCGAGGGCGCGACCGACAAGTCCGCCTGCTACCCGGTGCCGGCGCGCGTGAAGAAGGTGGTGCTGGTCGACACCTCGCGGGTCGACGGCGACGGCTTCATCCACCGCATCGCCCATATCGACCTGATGGACATCGACGACCCGGACGGCAAGGCGATCCTGGACACCGACGCCGACCGCGACCTGTCCGGCAAGCTCACCTTCCCCTTCTTCACCATCGAGGACGTGATGCGCTACGACGACACGCACATCCTCGTCGCCAACGACAACAACCTTCCCTTCTCGGGCGGACGCAAGATCGGCGCGGCAGCCAACAACGAGTTCATCCTGCTCGACGTCGGCGCGCTCCTCGCCGCGCAATAGGGTACCTTCGCGCAGTTCCGGGAAAGCCGCTGCGCGCTTTCCCGGAACCGGCAGGCATGCGACGGGAGGCGGCAGGATACTGCCGCCTCCCGTGTTTTCGCTGGCTCGCCGCCTGCGGGCTCAGAGCACGGCGACCGGCGTGCAGAGGCTGCCTGTCGTTCTCGGGATGTTGAGCGCGCTGACGACGAACAGGAAGTCGTCGCGCCCCTGCGCGGCGCAGGCCTCGCCGAGCGCCTCGAGATCCATGTTGTGGACGAGGGGAATGCCCCAGAACACCAGCGCCAGGCGATGGACCGGCGATTCGCAGACATGCAGGATCGGGCTGGGGAACACGTCGCTCGGCGAGTCGGAGGCGAGAACCGACGCGCCCGCCCGGCCGATCAGGTCGACGCACGCATAGTGGATCCCGCCGATCCTGCCGTGGCGCTCCTCGCCCTCATGCGGGGGAATGCCCGGCACCTGCGAGACGCCGGTGCGGATGACGAGAGCGTCGCCCGGCCGGACGCGGGCGACGGCATCCTCGATCTCCTCCGGCCTGACGCAATCTCCCGGCTCCAGCCCCTTCACCCCGCGCCGGCGCGCCACGTCGACGAAGACGCCGCGGGTGACGATGCCGAGGAGGTCGCGCGAATCCTGGACCCGGGCGCCCTCCTTTGCGTCCATGACGTCGTCGAAGCGCCGGCCGTTGAAGGTGTAGCCCTTGAAGCCGACATGCGAGAACGCGTCGATGTGGGTGTTGAACATGCCGTGGGGATGGATGGTGACCGCGTCGAGCGCCGTCTGGAGGTTCCCGGAGGGATAGGGCATGCCGACGAACGTCATCTCGTGCGTGACGCCCGGCCAGCCGTAGACGGGGTCGGTCTCCAGGGTCTCGCGGGCGCAGGAGACGACCTGCCCGGTGCGCGAGCAGGCGACGCCGCGCGCCGTGGCCTCGGGCGTTAGCTGGTTGAGCGCGCCCCGGTCGTTCGGCCAGCGTCCCCAGTTGCCGACATGGCCCGGCCATTCCCTCAGCTCCGGCGGAACCTCCATCGAACCCTCCCTGTCTCCAGCCGCGCGAACCATGGGCCATGCCGCAGGTAAGTGTCAACAGTCGCATCCTGTTTCATCTGATAACCGTTCACGCCCAAAGGACGACCCGCATGCCCTGCCGTTCCGCCGACGGGGAGCGGCACCTACCCGCGCCATTCCGGCCGTGCTAGTCCTCACCTCCATGTCGACCAAAGTCCGCGCAAACGCCGCAAACACCGAAGAAAACCGGCTCCGCATCCTCGATGCCGCGGCCGTGTGCTTCATGGCGGCGGGCTACGAGGCCACCACCGTCGACAGCATCGCCCGGCAGATTCGCTCGACCAAGGGCCGAATCTACTACAGCTTCCCCTCCAAGACGGCGCTGCTGATCGGCGTCATGGAGGAAGGCATGCAGCGCACCGGGAACGCGGTCCTCGCCGCGTCGCGGATCTCGGCCGATCCCCTGCCCCGCCTGAAGGCGATGGCGAAGGCGCATGCGCTGCTGGTCATGGAGGCGCTTCCCTATCACGTGGTGACGATGGACGGCCTCGAACGGCACCGGCGCAGGGCGATGACCGCGTCGCAGCGCGCGGCGATCGGGCAGATCCTGCGCCAGCGCGACCGCTACGAGGAGATGTTCACGGCGGTGATCGCCGAGGGCATGGAGCGGGGAATCTTCCGCGCCGTCGACGCCTCGCTGGCGACGAAGGCCCTGTTCGGCGCGCTGAACAGCACGGCGCTGTGGTATCGCCCGCGCCGCGGGCAGTCGCCCGAGGAGATCGCCGCGCTCGCCGATACGCTCGTCTCGGTCGCCGTGCACGGCATCGTCGCCTGAACGTCGGCCCGCCGGCCGGCCGACCCCCACAAATCGAGGATCCGGTGCAGGGTGCGCCATGCCGGGCGCACGGCTCTGGACTCGCGTCGATAAAAAATGATACCGAGCAGTATTTTTTCAAGGAGTGCGGCATTGGGTGATTTTCGGCAGCAGACGCGGGCGTGGCTGGAGGCGAACTGCCCCGCCGCCATGCGCGCGGCTCCGGCAAGCGACGAAAGCGTCTGCTGGGGTGGGAGGAACTGGACCTTCGAGAGCGGGGACCAGAAGGACTGGCTCGACCGGATGATCGCCAAGGGCTGGACCGTGCCCGACTGGCCGGTCGAGTATGGCGGCGCCGGGCTCGGTCCCGACGAGTGCATGATCCTGCGCGAGGAGATGCGCAGGCTGAACGCGCGGCCGCCGCTCGAGGGCTTCGGCATCTCGATGATCGGGCCGGCGCTGCTGGCGTTCGGCACCGAGGAGCAGAAGCGGCGGCACCTGCCGCCGATCGCCCGCGGCGAGATCCGCTGGTGCCAGGGCTATTCCGAGCCGGGCGCCGGCTCCGACCTCGCGGCGCTGCGCACCTCGGCGGTGCGCCAGGGCGACGAGTTCGTCGTCAACGGCCAGAAGGTCTGGACCTCCTATGCCGACAAGGCCGACTGGATCTTCTGCCTCGTCCGCACCGACCCGGCCGCGAAGAAGCAGAGCGGCATCACCTTCCTGCTCATCGACATGGCGACGCCCGGCATCTCGACCAGGCCGATCCGCCTGATCTCGGGCAGCTCGCCGTTCTGCGAGACCTTCCTCGAC
>JAEZXF010000239.1 GCA_023419995.1 Pseudomonadota bacterium
ATTGCGGCGCGCTCGGCTGGGTGACCGATCGGGAGCGCGGCTACCGCTACCAGCCGGCGCATCCGGTCACCGGCAGGCCGTGGCCGCCGATCCCGCCGTGCCTTCTCGACCTGTGGGCGGAGGTCGCCGGCTACGGCGCGCCGCCCGAGGCCTGCCTGGTCAACTTCTACGACGGTACCGCCAAGATGGGCCTGCACCAGGACTGCGACGAAGGGACGTTCGACGCGCCGGTGGTGTCGGTGTCGCTCGGCGACGACTGCCTGTTCCGCATCGGCGGCGCGGACCGCGGCGGGCCGACGCGGTCGCTCCGGCTGCGCAGCGGCGACGTGTTCGTGCTCGGCGGAGCCGGGCGGCTCGCCTTCCACGGCGTCGACCGCATCTATCCCGGCACGTCGACGCTTCTGAAGCAGGGCGGCCGCATCAACCTGACGCTGCGCCGGGTGACACCGTCCTAAGCAAATCTTGAGATTCAGGCGCTAGAGACAGGCGGACGGTTCACACAGGAGAACGGCGCATGTCACCGTGGCCGGCCCGACACGCCGCGAACGCCGCACGGCAGACGCTTTCCCTCACGCGCGGCGACGCGGCGCTCTATCTGGCGGTGCTGCTCTATACCGCGGCCGGCCTGCTTCTTCTCGCCGCCGCCGGCATGCAGGAGATGTCGTCCCACCGGCTGTACCTGCGCCAGTGGACCACGATGTTCGTGATCCTGATGCCGCTGATCGCGCTGTCCGTCGACGCCATCCTCGTCATCCATCGCTTCGACCGGCGGCGGGCGCTCGCCTTCCGGCGGGTCTTCTCGCCCCACCGGCTCGCCTGCATGCTGTCGGGCATGGCGCTGCTGATGGGGCTGATGGTGTTCCAGGGCACCTTCACCTCGATCAAGAACGTGCTGCCGGCGCTCCAGGGCGGCTTTCCCCACGACCGGGCGCAGGCCGACATCGACGCCTTCCTGCATTTCGGCATCGACCCGTGGCGCATCCTGCACGCCGTCGCCGGGACGGACGTCGTGCGCCGGGTGCTCGAATGGAACTACAACGTGCTGTGGTTCCTGCTGTGCTTCTGCGCGCTGTTCTACGTCGTGACCTCGCCGCGCGCCCGTTCCATCCGCGCCCGCTACGTCGTCGTGTTCATGCTGGTGTGGATCGTCTGCGGCAACGTCCTCGCCGGGCTGTTCCTTTCGGCCGGGCCGGTGTTCTACGGCGCGGTCACCGGGGACGAGGCCCGCTTCGCCGACCTCGCCGCCTTCCTAGCGCGCAGCGGCGGCGAGTTCAGCTCGGCCCACAGCTACCAGAACTATCTGTGGCGCCTGCACGCCTCGGGCGAGGCGGGATTCGGCAGCGGCATCTCGGCGTTTCCGAGCGTCCATGTCGGGCTGATCGCGATGAACGCGTTCTTCCTCGCCGACGCGTCACGGCGCCTCGGCGTGGTCGCCTTCGCCTATGTCGGGCTGATCGTCGCCAGCTCGGTCTATCTCGGCTGGCACTACGCCATCGACGGCTACGTCTCGCTGGCCGTCGTCGGGCTGCTGCACGTCCTGTGCCGGCGGTTCATGGCCGCCGCGCCGGGGCCGGCGCTCGCGGAGGTTCCGGCCGAGGACACGCCGGCCGCGGCCGGCGTGCGGGCGCTCAGAGCTTCCTGAGCGACACTTCCTCGACCAGATGGTCCGCGCCCTTGCGCAGGATGAGGTCGGCGCGCGGCCGCGTCGGCAGGATGTTCTCGCGCAGGTTCCTGAGGTTGATGTTGGCCCAAAGCCCCTCGGCGATGGCCTGGGCCGCGTCCTGCGACAGCTGCGAATAGCGATGGAAGAACGATTCCGGGTTCTTGAACGCGGTGTCGCGCAGCCGCATGAAGCGGTCGATGTACCATTTGTGGATCAGCTCCTCCTCGGCGTCGATGTAGATCGAGAAGTCGAAGAAGTCGGAGATGAACGGCACGAACTTGCCGTCCTTGGGCAGGTCGCGCGTCTGCAGGACGTTGATGCCCTCGAAGATGAGAATGTCCGGGCGATCGATGGTGACGAACTCGTCCGGCAGCACGTCGTAGGTCATGTGCGAGTAGAGCGGCGCGTGGACCTGCAGCTCGCCCGACTTGATGGCCGAGAGGAAGCGCAGCAGCGCGCCGACGTCGTAGCTCTCGGGGAAGCCCTTGCGCTCCATCAGGTTCTGGCTGCGCAGCACCTCGTTGGGGAACAGGAAGCCGTCGGTGGTGACCAGCGCGACCCGCGGGCTCGACGGCCAGCGCTGCAGAAGCTCCTTCAGCACGCGCGCTGCGGTGGACTTGCCCACCGCCACCGAGCCGGCGATGCCGATGATGAACGGCGTCTTGACCACGTCGCCGCCGTTGAAGAACACCTGGCGCTGGCGGAACAGCAGCTGGCTGGCCTCGACATGGGCCGACAGCAGCCGCGACAGCGACAGGTAGATCTTGCGCACCTCGTCGAGGTCGATCGGGTCGTTGAGCGAGCGCAGCCGCCTGACCTCGTCCTCGTTGAGGGTCAGCGGCGTGTCGTCGCGGAACTGCGCCCAGCGCTCGGACGTGAAGACGCGATAGGGCGAGTACTTTTCGGTGAGGAGTTTGTCGGGCATCGGATCCGCAAGCCTCTTCAGCGGTTGGTGCGCGAGGCCTTCTCGGCGATACCCGACTGCCCGGTGCGCGCCTCGAGCTCGGCCAGCACCTCCGCAAGCGGAACCCCGGCGATCGCCAGGACCACGAGCCAGTGATAGAGCAGGTCGGCGCTCTCGGAGACCAGCCCGGCGCGATCGCCCTTGACCGCGGCGATCACTGCCTCCGTCGCCTCCTCGCCCAGCTTCTGGGCCGCCTTGTCGATGCCCCTGGCGAACAGCTTCGCCGTCCATGACGACGGATCGGCGGACCTGCCGCGCTCGGCGACGATCCTCTCCAGCTCCTCGAGCGTGAAACCGGCCAAATGCTCCTCCACCGTGTTCAGGCTCCGGCGTCGAGCCGGACGGCGATGCCCGCTTTTGCCATGTGCGCCTTGGCCTGCGCAATGGTGTAGGTGCCGAAATGGAAGATCGAGGCGGCCAGAACCGCCGTCGCATGGCCGTCGCGGATGCCCTCGACGAGGTGGTCGAGCGTGCCGACGCCACCCGAGGCGATCACCGGCGCGCGCACCGCGTCGGCCACGGCGCGGGTCAGCGCGATGTCGTAGCCGGCCTTGGTGCCGTCGCGGTCCATCGAGGTCAGCAGGATCTCGCCGGCGCCGCGCTCGACCATGGCGACGGCGAACTCGACGGCGTCGATGCCCGTCGCGCTGCGGCCGCCATGGGTGAAGATCTCCCAGCGCGGGGCCTCCGCCTCGCCCGACACCTTCTTGGCGTCGATGGCGACGACGATGCACTGGTTGCCGAACTTGTCGGCCGCCTCGGTGACGAAATCGGGATTGTTGACTGCTGCCGTGTTGATCGAGACCTTGTCGGCCCCGGCGAGCAGCAGCTTGCGGATGTCGGCCACCTGGCGCACGCCGCCGCCGACGGTCAGCGGCATGAAGCACTGCTCGGCCGTGCGGGCGACGACGTCGAAGATCGTCTCCCGGTTGTCCGAGGAGGCGGTGATGTCGAGGAAGCACAGCTCGTCGGCGCCGGCGGCGTCATAGGCGCGCGCGGCCTCGACCGGATCCCCGGCGTCGATCAGGTCGACGAAGTTGACGCCCTTGACCACGCGGCCGTCCTTGACGTCCAGGCAGGGGATGATGCGGGCTTTCAAAGTCAAAGGACGGCCTCCCTTCTTGTTTGCGCGTCCTTGCCGCTCCGCGGCTGCGGGCAGCGCGGGCCGTCCCTGGCGTCGAGACAGGGGGTGATGCGGGCTTTCAGCATCGGCTTTTCTCCAGCGCCGCGAGGACGTCGACCAGCAGCCGGCAGGCGACCGGCGGAACTTTCGCCTCGGGATCGAAGGCGGGGTCGTAGGCGGTGAGGGTGAGGCCCGCGACCGGGACCGAAGCCGCCACCCCGCAAACCGCCTGTCGCAGCTTTTCGGGGCCGGGCCCTCCCGGCCGGGCGTAGCGGTTGACCCGCAGCGCGCCGGGGTCGTGCACATCGAGATCGACATG
>JAEZXF010000271.1 GCA_023419995.1 Pseudomonadota bacterium
ATGACGTCGACGCCGGCGTCGTACAGCGCCTCGTAGTCCTGCTCGGGGATGACGCCGCCGGCGACGACGAAGATGTGCCCGGCGTCCTTTTCCTGCATGACCCTGCCCAGCTCGCGGAACAGCGGCACATGCGAGCCGGACAAGAGGCTGACGCCGATGACGTCGACATTCTGTTCGAGCGCGGCGTCGACCACCTGCGCCGGGGTCTTGTAGAGGCCGGTATAGATCGCCTCCATGCCGGCATCGCTCAGGACGCGGGCGACGACCTTGGCGCCCCGGTCATGGCCGTCCAGCCCCATCTTGGCGACCAGCACCCGGATCGTGCGCTCCGGCTGCGCCTGCCTCTCGTCGGCCGTCGCGACGACGTTCTCCACGCTGGCTGTGATCCTGTTCATCGCTGGCGTACCTCGAAGAAGAAAGCTGTCAGGCGGCGGTTTCGTGCTCGATGGCCTCGCCGATGATCCTGAGCCCCAAGTCGATCTCCTCCTCGGAGATCGTCAGCGGCGGGGCGATGCGGAAGACGCCGCCCATGCCGGGCAGCTTGACGATGTTCATGTTGAGGCCGCGCCGGAACGCCTCGCGGGCGATGCGCGCGCCGAGCTCGTGGTCGGGCGCGCGGCTCGCCTCGTCCCTGATGATCTCGACGCCGAGGAACAGGCCGCGCCCGCGCACGTCGCCGACGCATTCGTGGCGTTCCTTCAGCGCCGACAGGCCGTCATGCAGCCTTGCGCCGAGATGGCGGGCGCGCTCGACGAGGTCGTCGTCGCGCACCACGTCGAGCACGGTCAGGCCGACCGCGGCGGGAAGCGGGTCCGAGACATGGGTGGTGTAGAACAGGAAACCGCGCTCGTGCGCGGCCTCCTCGATCGCGGCCGTGGTCATCATCGCGGCCAGCGGCAGGCCGGCGCCGATGGTCTTGGAGATGGTCAGGATGTCGGGCGTCACGCCGTCACGCTGGAAGGCGAACATGTCGCCGGTGCGGCCGATGCCGGTCTGCGCCTCGTCGAGGATCAGCAGCATGCCGCGCTCCTCGCACTTGCGCTTCAGCGCGGCGAGATAGCCTTTAGGCAGCTCCAGCATGCCGCCGCTCGACAGGATCGGCTCGGCGATGAACGCGGCAAGGCTGCCCGTCGACTGGCTGTCGACCAGCGCGAAGGCGTCGTCCAGCTCGGTCTGCCAGTCGAGCGTGCCGTCGGCGTTCCTGAAGCGCGGGCGGAAGCTGTTCGGCGTCGGGATGGCGAGCGAGCCGACCGCCGGCGGGCCATAGCCCTTGCGGCCGGCGCTGTAGGTCGCCGAGGCGGCGGCATTGGTCATGCCGTGCCAGCTTCGCGAGAAGGCGACGATCTCGTGCCTGCCCGTCACCAGCTTGGCCATGCGGATGGCGGCCTCGTTGGATTCCGCCCCGGTCGACAGCAGCAGCACCTTGTCGAGGCCGGGCGCCAGCGCGGCGAGACGCTGCGAAAGCTCGACCACCGGCCGTGACAGCATGCCGGAAAACAGATGCGCGACCTTGCCGACCTGATGCCGGACGGTCTCGACGATGCGCGGGTGCGTGTGGCCGAGCACCGCGCTCATCTGGCCGGAAGTGAAGTCGAGGATCGCCCGGTCGTCGGCGTCGTAGACGAAGGAGCCGGCCGCCCGCTCGATGATCGCCGGATCGAAGGCGCCGCCATAGCGCACCACGTGCTGCTCGGCCGCGTTCCAGAATGCCGCCTCGTCGTTCTTCGACACACCTAGCCTCCCCGGTTCGTTCTTTGCATGCTTCGCAGAACGCTAGGGCTTGATGTGAAGTTAGTAAAATTGATAATGTTTCGCTTGAGATATCAATGGATCTTATATGAACATCTCCCTGGATCTCCGCGTGCTGGCGACATTCGTTCAGGTCGCGCGCTCCGGTTCGATCAGCGCAGCGGCCATGCAGGTCGGGCGCACGCAATCGGCGGTGACGATGCAGATGCAAAAGCTGGAGCAGATATGCGGCCAGAGCCTGCTGCATCGCGGCGGCGCCGGCGTGCGGCTGACCAGCGGCGGCGAGCGGCTGCTCGACTATGCCGAGCGCATGCTCGCCATCCACGACGAGGCGGTTTCGGCCTTCTCCACCGACGGGCTGCGGGGCGCGGTGGTCTTCGGATGCCCCGAAGACTATCTGATCGCCTTCTTCCCGACATTGCTGCAAAGCTTCGGCCGGATGCACCCGAACGTGGAGATCAGGGTCGTCGCCGGGCCGACCGACCAGCTCCGCAAGCTGCTGCACCTGAAGCAGATCGACATCGGGCTGGTCTCGCTTCCGAGCTGGACCGAAGCCGACGACATCGTGCGCACCGAGGCCCTGGTGTGGGTCGGCAGGCAGCCGACGCTGGCGCAGCACAATTTCGGCGCGGTATTGCCGCTGGCGCTGCCGGCGTCCAACGCCATGGACCACAAGGCCGCCTGCGCCGCGATGGCGCGCGCCGGGCTGCGCTACCGGATCTCGCAGGCCAGCAACAGCCTCGCCGGGCTGATCGGCGTCACCCGCTCGGGTCTCGCCATCTCCGTCATGACCGAGAAGGCCGTGCCCTCCGACCTGCACATACTGGGCGCCCCGCTGCCGCCGCTGCCCAGCCTCGGCATCGAGATCGCCTACCCGGAGGTGGAGCAGTCTGCGGCAGCGAAGGCGTTCGGCGACCACATCCGCCAGCTTCTGCCTTCGTTCTAGACGGAGTCATGCCGGTCAGCGAACCGGCAGAAGCGGGATCGGAGAACAGGACTTCCCGGTCGCGATCCCGCGCACCGGAGGAGGACGGCGCAGCCTTTCAGTCGGCGCCGGAAAGATCGCGGGTAAAGACCTTGTCCGCGACGTCGGCCAGATCGCTCGTGAGCCGGTTGGCGACGATTATGTCCGCTCCGTCCTTGAACGCCGCCAGGTCATGCGTGACCGGCGAATTGAAGAAGCTGCCTTCCGGTATCAGCGGCTCGTAGACGGTGACGGCTATTCCCTTAGCCTTGATCCGCTTCATGATCCCCTGGATCGAGCTGTTCCGGAAATTGTCGGAGCTGGCCTTCATGACCAGACGATAGATGCCGACTCTGCGGGGAGACCTCGCAAGGATCTGCTCGGCTATGAAATCCTTGCGGGTCGTGTTCGCATCGACGACGGCACGGATCAGGTTCTGCGGAACGTTGGAGTAGTTCGCCAGCAGCTGCCGCGTATCCTTGGGGAGGCAGTAGCCGCCATAGCCGAAGGAAGGGTTGTTGTAGTGGTTGCCGATCCGCGGATCGAGGCAGACGCCGTCGATCAGCTGGCGAGGATCGAGACCGAAGGAAAGGGCATAGCTGTCCAGCTCGTTGAAGAAGGAAACCCGCATCGCGAGGTAGGTGTTGGCAAACAGCTTGATGGCCTCGGCCTCGCCGGGGCCGGTGAGCAGGATCGGGACGTTCCTGTCCACGGCGCAATCGCGCAACAGATCGGCAAAGGCCCGGGCGCGCCGTGATCGTTCGCCCACGACGATACGGGATGGATGCAGATTGTCGTAGAGGGCGTGGCCTTCGCGGAGAAACTCCGGCGAGAACATCACGTTCTCCATCCCGGCATTTGTCCGCAGATCGCCTATGAAGCCGACCGGAATGGTGGATTTCACGACAATGAGCGCCTTCGGATTGACGGCGTTGACATCGTGAATCACGCTTTCGACGGTCGACGTATCGAACCCGTTGGTCCGGGGATCGTAGTTCGTGGGCGTGGCCACGATCACGATTTCAGCGTCGGCATACGCTTGCTGCCTGTCCAGGACGGCGCGCAGGCTGAGCGGCGCGCATGCCAGATATTGCTCGATCAGGGGATCGCTTACCGGGCTGACGCCGGAATTCACAAGGGCAACGCGTTCCGGGGAAACATCCAGCGCTACGACCTCGTGTCGTTGCGCGAGCAGCACCGCATTGGAAAGGCCCACATACCCCAACCCGACGACCGTGATCTTCATTCAGCGCCCTCGGCACGTGCTCGTGCCTGGGTGTTCATCACGGGTGGATGACATGGCGATGACGGCAGGGCCCGTCGTCCCGGCGACGACGTCCGCAGCTGGGTATCCGCCCGCTATTGCTCCATCGACGGGATCGCCTCCCACCGGCAGCGGGACGATGGCCGGGCCGGCAAGCGCGAGAAGAACCCGAACCGGATTCCGACAGAGAGGAACCCCTCTTTCTGAACAGTCCAGCCCGGCTTCACATCCTCAACGGCCATGCGTCGCAGCGCTGCTGATCCATGGAGCCGTTCAACGGCTCACGGGCCGTGATCGGCCTTCTCGCCGGTTGCAGCCGCGCCCCGGAGGCTCGCCAGCATGGGACGGATACCGGCGGTTTCTTCGAGCGTCCGGATCGCGGCCAGAAACCCGGCTCCTGCTTCCGGCAGGCCTGTCGTCTCCGCCGCGGCAAGGAAGCGTGTCTCGATTGCTTCTCGCGTCATGCCATCGAAAGTGGCCTGCCCCGCCTCGACGCGGCGGCCGTCCTCGTACACGACGGCGATCCTGGTGCCGTTGCGAGCGGGGTATGCGGCGTCGAGCTCGGCATCCACGACAAGCCGTATCCGCCGGGCGAGCGCGGCGAATTCGGGATTGCGGTGGTCGTCCCACGTCATATCCCGAATTTCCCCGACCGACAGGATCGAGGCGACGCAAAACTGGATGCTCAGCTGTGCCGAAACCTTGCGCTCGAACGGCCCCGCAAAGTCGCAGCCCGGGTAGCGGGCGGCAGCTTCGGTGACACGGACTTCGACGCCATGGATCTTGTCGGCGGGCTGGATCCGGCGCGCGGCCAATGCGGCGGCGACCTGGCTTGGTCCCTGGGCGAAGATGCAGGCGGGGACCGGCTTGAACGTCGCCTCGAGGATCCTGTGGCGCGTCGCCAGGCCGTCGAGCAGCGCGCCGGCATGATCGCGACGCCCCATCGCGGCGAGCAGACCGGCCGGGCCGTCCAGCGACCCGCGCGCCGCCGAGACGCCGGCTTGCGCAAGCCGCGCCGCGATGATCCCGGCGCGAGCGGCCCCGCCGGAGTGATAGAAGGACTCGTTCGTGCCTGCGATCGTCCATTGGTTGAGGCCGGCCGCGCCATTCGCGGCAAGCGCGATCGCGTTGGCGGTGCGGGTCGGATCGAGCCCGAGCAGGCGTGCGCACGCCGCCCCCGCTGCCGCCGCCCCGGTCCAGCTCGTCGGACGGAACACCGCCGCAGTCTGCGGTGCGATGACCGCGCGGCCGATCCGTTCCATGATCTCATAGCCCGCGACCGCCGCCGCCAGGACTTCTTCTCCGCTGGCGTCGACCTCCTCGGCGAGGGCGAGCACCGCGGCATAGATCACCGCGCCGGGGTGGGATGCGGTCGCAATGTAGGTGTCGTTGCGCGACGTCGATGAGCAGGCCGTGCTCGTAACGAACGCCGCATCGGCCGCAGGCAGGGCTCGCCCGGCTCCGAACACGGTTGCCCGCGGCGCCCCGCCCTCCATGACGTGCAGCGCCGCGAGCGCTTCCGGAGCGTCATTGACCGTCAGCGCCGACGCCATGAAGTCGACCAGGCAAAGCTTGGCCTTGGCGACGACATCGGGCGGAAGCTCGTCCAGCCGCAGGCCGCAGGCATAGTCCGCGAGCACGTCCTCTACAGCGCGGCCCGCCACTACGCGTCCACCCGCCGGCCAGCCAGAGCCTCGATTCCGCCAAACCGATTGGGCGGTCCCCATCCTCGCCCGTCGCCCGGTTGCTTGCGGCCTCCGGACGGCGCCCCAATATCGAGAGCTGCGCCGCCGGGCATGGCGCTGGCACGCAGCCATGCTGCCACGCTTCGCGCGGCAAGCGGCCGCCGGAGAACACCGCGCCGCCGGCAGCCGGCCAGCCTTGTCACTCGACTATGCCCGGAAAGGCGATGGCCGTGGACGGCACCTCATATTGCAGGAAGGGTTCGTGCCTGCGCTTCGATACAAGCCAGCCGGTGTCGGTGCGCCTGTACTCGTCCCTGACGCGAACGCCGCGGACGAGCACTTTCGCGTCCGCTTTCACCACCATCGTCGCGAAGATATGCATATCCGCCTGCGCAGTGTCGCCATCGACCGTGATGTGCAGGCTGCTCACCGAATGGTTGATCGCCCCGAAAGGCTCGAGATTTGCGAGCAGGGAATCCGCGAAGGCGTCCCCGCCTGCATAGCGACGCAGGCCGCTCAGATAGGAAAGGTCTGCGTCGGATGTGAAGCAGCCGCGCATGAGCTCCACATCTCGACGGTCCATCGCATAGGCGTATCGGTCGATAACGCCCTTGATCGCGATCTTGTCGATCTCGTCCTGAGTAAATCCGTGCTTCTTGATATCGCTTTCGGATGTCATCGCAGTCATCTCTCCTCTCTCATCAAGATATATTCGCCGACGACATGTTGGAGATCGTCGGCTCGAGCGCCGTCAGGCCCACGTTGCGAGATAGCCAGGCCAAGCGCACGAAGACCGCCATCACAGGGCCTGCAGATGATCGACCATTCCGGGCGCCCCCCCGATATGGCCCGTCGACGTTCAGGCGACAGGGGTCACGGTTGACGCGGTCAGTCTTTCGGAGCGCCCAGAAACTGCTCGTCGTCGAGCGCGAGAACCAGAGCGAACAGCGCGCCGGCATAGCTGTAGTGCCGCATTCCCATGCACACGCCGGTCAGGTACGGGGTGAAGTTCGACCTGCCCGGTCCATAGACCGGGCCGCGCGCGGATTGGGCGCTCGCCTCGATGTTGGCGAAATGCACTTCGACGACGGGCAGCCCGGTATCGTACAGCGCCATCGGCACGGCGGTGCTTTGCAGCGTCAGTCCCGCGGGATTCACCAGGTATCCGTCGACGCGCATCGAGCTTTCATGGATGTATTCGAGAATTTCTCCCTCGAAATTGCTGATGAAGGGTTCGATCTCCACCCCCATCTGCCGTCCCAGGGTGCCGACATAATCCTTGAGCGCGTCGTAGGTGATCCCGCCATACATCCGTTTGTTGCGCCGCCCCAGGTTGGAGACGTTCGGCCCGTCGATGACGGCGATCTTGTATACCCTGGTGCTTTTGCGAACTGCGGTCAGATCTCGATCGGACATTGTATCCCTCCTGCTTCGCGCGGTTGCCGCGCTGTCAAAATCCCGGGGCAAGGCGACGCGGACGATCAGGCATGACGCTCCGTGGTCGACCCCTTCGCGGCTTGGGCGCCGCTTACGCCGCAGCGTTCTGTTCCGCGGGCCAAGCCGGCTGGGCCGACAAGGGGCGACCACTGTCGCCATCCTGCCGGTGGCAGGCCGCGCAGCGATTGCATCAAGGGAGCGGCAGCTCCGGCATGTGGGCCTCACCACCTGCCTCGGCGCCGCATCCCGGCATATCGGTCGATCAGTGCGCGGCCTGGCCCGCCCGGACGGTCTCGACGATCTTGCGCGCGGCCTCGGCGGCCATGCCGTTGGCGATCTGCTGCTCCTCCCACAGCGACAGGATGTCCGGCGCGGCCTCGTCCACACGCGCCTGGTCGGCGAAGGCGTGCAGCGTGACGCCGGCTGCCTTCGCATCATCCAGCGCCTTCACCTCGACCTCCG